>NZ_JAQOSR010000190.1:0-9837 GCF_046718885.1 Bradyrhizobium sp. UFLA01-814
GGAAAATTCAGTTTGCTGGGCGGAGTGAGATCGGGTCGTTAAGGATCCGCCAGGAGGCCGCCAACTGAGCCGCCTCCTATTAAGCGGTCCCAGCAACCTTGGGGGCCGGCGTAGCGGCGGTTGCTGGGACCATCTACCCGCCCCGAGGGCTAGGTCTCGCAAAGAAGCGGTGGGCCCGCCAAATGAGATACCCTACTGCACATACATTGCTATGCCGATCATGACGAGCGGGCTTAGCCCGAATAGCACAATAATCACGCTGTTAAGTATGTCACTGCCCATGACACAACTCCTGCGTTGGCACTGGAACCTACGCCCGGACAACTCGGCAAGCTAGTGCAATAGATGTCGTTCACTCCGTACACAACGGAGAACGGCGCCACATTTCACTCGCCGAGCCATAAGAACGGATCGCGACCTATGGTAACTAATGCGTCTAAAACATTTTATATGCCTCTCAGTAGGCCGACCTAGAACATCAGCAAGGTTTGGTTCCGTTCTCTCAGTCCGAACGGGACGCTTGACTGCAGATCGTGCTTCCGGGATCGCGGCCGCGAGGTGTGCCGGTCGCGGGCTTGGGCATTTCCACTTCCGGCATGCGAAGCCGAAAGATAGCCGCTAATTCACGTTCCGCTGCCGGCTTTTCGCGCCGAGTGGCTTCAAGTGCATCCTGCCTTTACGATGGGATCCCGGAGCGCGCGAAGCGCCAATTGAGCGCTGGGCTTCGTCGACATGCTCCACAACATCAACCCCGGCGATCCAATCGATCTCCTGCTGCACGTGCCGGGCGACGATGTCGATGCGGCTGAGAAGTTGATCGGGGTGGTCGGTAGTGCGACGGGCGAAGAGAAGCACTTAGGTCATCATTCCGGACTACGCAGGAGCGCCGGCACGCTGATGGCGCTCGGCGCCAATGGGATCGCGATGAGCGACTCGTCCGAGCTCGGTCCGATCGACCCGCAGGTGTCGTCCCAGGCCGGGAACGGCTCAGCGTCGTTATTCCGTGCTGACTACCTCAATGCCTATGACGCCGGGCGACGGCGCTGCGCGACACGCCAGACGATCTCGCCGCAGGGATCGCCTGCTCGTCAGGCGTTCGAATCGGTCGGGTCAGCTAAGTGGCAAAGGCGTGGAGTGCGCCCACCCGTAGGATACCGGGAACCTCTTCCACACGCGCCAAGGTTGCGTTACGCTCGTAACCTCAAGAGGAGTGGCCGCTGTGGCGAGTGAGAAGCGAGTCAGTATTGAGGAGCAGTCGGCCATACTGCCGCGTCTTCGCCGCGTGCAAGCGTGGCGCAGAGCTCGCTTCCAGCGCCTCCTATCTGATCCCAACATCGCTCAGAATGACCCGGGAAGGCTCAAGTCCATAAAGGCCGCGCAACTTTACACGGCCGTTTCGATGCGCGCGGAAGCCATCCTACGAGGCCTGATCGATCGCTAAAGCGCGCCCGCCCGGCCATGATGTAAGAGCTTTGGGCTCTGCGTGATCAAATCATCAGCGAGATGTCGCAGATACCCGCCTAGGATGTCTAAACCAAGGTATGAGTTGCTGCACCCCCTGACATCAATAGGACTCGCGCACGAAATCTGACCTTTTCGCGAGGTCAGCTCCGAGACGCTCGACGATTTGGGGTTCGGTGAGCCCAGCGTTGAAAGATCGGGGGAATCATCGAGTGCGGCCAAGCCGCGCAGGTGGCAGCACCTCGATTGCAAGGGCGGCAGGATTTCACGCGCGAACACGTCAGCGCAGTATGGAAATCTGGTGCGTTTGCCTTGGGATCGTGATTGCACGTCGATGAGGTGCGCCTCTTGATGGTTATGATCGCCGGGTTCGATCCGTATCGGCCAGATGGGGTTTATGCGTCGGCTGATCTCTGCAATAAGGCACCGAGTGACTGAGGGCTGCAACCGTCGAGCGGCCCGTAAGATGAAATGGGGGACGCTGAGTTGCGATCAGATTTTTCGCGTATCAACCAGTCTAAAGCTATCTTCGATGATATTTATGCTTTGGATGATCCGAGAGCATATTTCTCTGTCCTGGGAGACTTGGATTATATGATTCCGGACGTGGCTGAGCCGGTTGTGCGTCAGATTCTGGCAGCGAAAACTTCGGCAACCGGCCTTAAGCCGGTCGTGCTTGATGTTGGCTGTTCATACGGTATCAACGCCGCGGTGCATCGGTTTCCGCTGACCTTCGCGGGCTTGCGTCATCGCTACGCCCGGCGCGAGATGAGGGCGATTAGTTCTGAGACACTGGTGCGTCTCGATCGCAATTTTTATGCAGCTTGGCCTGATGTCGGCCTCGCGCGATTTATCGGTCTCGATGTATCGGCACCGGCGATCAGCTATGGGACGGGTGTTGGTCTCCTTGAGCAGGGGATTGTCGCTGATCTTGAAAAGGAGACGCTATCGACGGACAGCGCGCGTATTATCCGCCCCACCGACGTTATCATGTCGACGGGCTGCATCGGCTACGTTACCGAGAAGACGTTCAGCAAGGTTCTCGATGCGACGGAGAAGCGTCCATGGATCATCTCCTTCGTGCTACGAATGTTCCCATTTGATTCCTTGGCTGCGACGTTCGCGAAGCGTGGCCTTGTGACGGAACGTCTTACAGGCGCAACATTTATTCAGCGTCGCTTTCGCGATGCTGAAGAGTTTGAAAGTTGTTTGGCTACCTTGGCGAGGCTTGGCGTCGATGCGACCGGTCTTGAATCGGAAGGGCTGTTTCACGCCGATCTGATCTTGTCCCGGCCCGAGGCGGATGCGCGCGCGAACCCGCTGGAAGACATTGTCACAGTCGCCAGCGGCAGGGGGCGGCCGATTGGGCCACGTTATGTTCATTTTGAGGGGAACGAGGGCTTGCAGGTCGCGCTGGAGCCGTGATGGGTTCGTTTTCCGATGGTGGCCGTGGATGTGGCCCAGGGAATGTCGGTATCGGTGGTTGCGAGCTCCGCAACCACTCAAATTTGCAAGGAAGCACGCGGTGGCCAACGCGGTCCGTGATTTTGACTTGCTCGGCAATATTCGAGACGCAGCTGAATCGTGTAGGAAAGCCGGCATTTTGCGGACCATAGCGTCGCCAGACCCAAGACAACTGGTGGTTTGCCGAGGAGGGCGCCGCTGAAGACAATTGGTCTCAGAGCTGCATTCTGGACGATAGTGGCGAGAACGCCGGCTGGGACCACCGGTTGGCCCGGCGCTGCGACACCACATCGCCGGCGCCTTGAACCGTATCCGACTCGTCCGCAGTCTTAACCGGGACGAGAGCGCCATCCTGGGTTGGCTTATTAAGGTCACCTTGCGCGCGCCACAGAGAAGGGCGGCGCTGCTCAAGCTCGCGTTCCCATCGGGCGCAGTTCACGCGGCAAAATGCACGCAGCAATGCATGAGAATGTAAATGACAAATCTTTCCCGCTACTGGGCTCTACCCCTCGCAATCTCAATGGCATTTTGCCCAGCCGCCCAGGCGAAAGACCGCCGCATTGTCGCCGAGCCAATTGCGCCGCGCGATGTTTGCGCCCGCCCGGAGGCCTCTGGAACGAACGACACAGCCGCGTTGCAGGATGCCATTGCCCATTGCCCCGCCGGTGCTGCGGTCTATTTGGCGCGCGGCGAGTTCCTGTCAGGTCCACTCGAGATGAAATCGGACGTCACGCTATGGATCGAGCGGGGCGCCACGCTTTTTGCGATCTCGGACCCGAACGCGTATGACAGGGGCTTGGGACATTGCGGTCGCATCGCAAGTAAAGGTGACGGCTGCCGCCCGTTCATCAGCTTTTCCAAGACGCGCGGTGGCGGCATCTATGGCGAGGGCATCATCGATGGCCAGGGCGGGGCACCCATGGTCGGCAGCGCCGAAACTTGGTGGGAGCTGGCTCGCCGGGCGCAAAACGAGCATGGCAATCAGAACGTCCCGCGCTTGATCCAGATCGACCACGCGCAGGACATTGCCTTCCACGGCATCACGTTGCGCAATGCGCCTAGTTTTCACGTGGCGATGAACCGCGTCGAAGGTGCTACCTTTTGGGGCGTCACCATCGAAGCACCCGCCGACGCCCGCAACACCGACGGCATCGATCCTGGCGCCAGCCAGGATGTGACCATCACCCATAGTGTGATCCGTACCGGAGACGACAATGTGGCAATCAAGGCCGGCAATAACGGTCCTACCCGCTATGTCTCCATCGTCGATAACTATTTCGGCTGGGGACATGGAATGTCGATCGGCAGCGAGGTGAGCTCCGGTGTGAGCGACATTCTCGTGCGCGGCCTGATTCTCGACGGCACGACATCGGGCTTGCGCATCAAGAGTGATGTCAGCCGGGGCGGCCTGGTGGAGCGGGTGACCTATGAGAATGTGTGCCTGCGCGGCAACCATTGGCCGATCATGTTCGATACAAGATATGATCCTCGCGCCCAAGGTGACAGCATTCCCCTCTATCGCCAGATTGTGCTGCGCCATGTTCGTGGCGATGGAGGTTCGCTGGTGATGCGTGGGATTGATAAGACGCATGCCCTCGAGATCACGCTGGATGACGTGCGATTTGCCGATTCCGCAACCTGGCAGGTGGAAAATACCAATGTGACCGTGGGGCGCGCCGGCGTGTCGCCACCGCTTCCAAGCCGAGCTGCCGGGGGGCTATCTCACGGATCGGAGTGTGCAAAAGTATTTCCCAATCGTTAGGTAGCCATCAGACCGGCGTGACGCTGACCCGGGCACCGCCAAAGTGAAGCTGCCGTGCCATGCACATTGACGGGGCCTGGGCTTTCGCTGCGGATTGCTTGATGACACAAGGCGCAACATCCGAGCGTGCTCGAAATACTGCACTTGGCTCGACGAAGGTAAGACCGTGATGAGAGCTTTCGCGCTTGCAATAGTGCTGGCTGGGTGTTTGCGCTTCTCGGAAGCATCTGCGCAGCCACTTTTGGTCTCGCAAGCCTCTGATAAGGCCTATCACTCTCTGCAGTCAGCCATAGACGCACTACCGCCGCAAGGCGGCGCTATTCTGATCGCGCCGGGCACCTATCGCGAGAAGGTCAAAGTCTCGAAACCAGGTGTTCATATCAAAGGCACCGGCAAGCGACCGCATGACACGGTTATTGTCTACGGCGACGGTGCAATCAATGTTGGGGGAACCTCTCATTCCGCGACGCTGGACGCTTCAGGTGACGACTTTCGGCTCGACAACCTGACCGTCCAGAACGACTACTCCCTCAATCCGGCTAATCCACCTTCGCAGGCCGTGGCGCTGTCCTTAACCGGAGATAAGGACGTTATCACTCGGGTCCGCCTGCTCGGCGCACAGGATACCCTGTTCGCCAACAAGGGGCCGGATGGCCGGATGTCGCGCCAGTACTTCTTGGACTGCTACATCGAGGGGCACGTCGATTTTATATTTGGCAACGCCAAAGCCTATTTCCGGCATTGTGAGTTGCATGGTGTCGCCAACCATGCGGTCGTCTATACCGCACAAAGTAGAGCATCGCCGGACGAGGATAGCGCCTACGTATTCGATCATTGCAGGTTGAGCGCCGATCCAGCCGCGCGCGATATTGCCCTCGGCCGTGCCTGGCGCCCCTATGCTGCTGTGATTTTCTTGTCAGCCGATATAGATGCGCCCGTGATCTCCGAGGGCTGGCGCGAATGGACACCCGGCAAGACCAAGACCCTGAGGACGGCCTATTATGCCGAATACAAGTCAACAGGCATCGGGGCCAATCCCACACGCCGCGAGCCATACGCTCATCAGCTCACTGACGACGAGGCCCCCCGATGGTCTCTCAAAGCGTTCTTCGCGGGTGCCACAGATTGGCTGTCGTACCAACCAAACTGAATGCGCCTAATTAGCGTCATGTGATTCTCTGCGCGCATCGACCTCATCCCGACGGGACTGGCCCGGCCGACGATCGGCGCCACCATCAGCGGCATCGTTCACATGCTCTCAATCAGGTGCTGGCTGGCGCGAGTTCCGCGTAAGTTATGACCCTTGCAGACCATCTACGATCGCTCAATCATTGCGCCAAGTACGGGCGATGGGGTGCAATCTTCCAGCGCTGGCAAGATTGCGTCGCGCGGAACTCGATTCGATCTCGATCAAAGTTCCGGCGGAAAGGGGGAAGCACAATTAGGCGATCGGCCGCTCCTTTGGCCGCTCGACAAAAATCCATGCGCTGAGCGATCCATTCTGCCGGCCGCTCGTCCTTTGTTGGATCCCGGCGCCACGACGCCGACATCGGCGCTCGCCCATCCATGCGCGCGCTCATCGCCGGCAAAGGCGACCCGCCTGCGAGCTGAGCTCGTCGTTGCGCGCCAAGGCCGTAATCCCCAACGATCGTATCGTCATCCATCGCTTCGACAAACCTGCTTAGAAACGTTCGAAATGTGTTCGAGCGCAGCTTCTGTGGGCTCAAGGACTTCCGCCGCATCGCCACCAAACACGCAAGCTCTTTGGGAACTTCTTGGCCACTGTTCATCTCGGCTCAATTGAGGCGGGACATTAAGCGTGTAGGCAGGCGGCGGAAGTGGACCGTAATGAGAAAGATCGTAGCGCCCCATTCTCGGCCACTTGGTGCGACAGGTTGGGACCATAACCACAGTTTATTCCTGGGTTAGATGTCAGGAATGCACTTTCAGCTAAGCCCTCAAATGCTGGCGATGTGTCGGCTCAGGTCCAGGCGTATACGATTAGCGCTCCTGGCCTTTCATTGAAGTGAGTACAGATGAATTTCGTCTCAATGAATCGGGTGCGTCAGGAAACGGATAGCGGGGACGCGCAAGATGCCTCTGCGGCCGGCTCGTCGGCAGAAGCGCCGGCCTTTCAGAGGCAGCTGAGCGAGGTCGCTCGCCCATCCGCTCCCGTGCTCATGCAGGTCCGCGCCCAAGCGGATGCAACAGGATCTGGGGCGCGGCCCGTCATGCGGGCGAGCAGGCGCCCATATTCGCCGGCTCCGGACGGTGAAGGAACAATGCTGAACGCTGCGGCACTCATGGAGCCGAGCCGTGTCGTGGGTCGCGCGGTCGGGCACAGCGCTTCGCATGGAGCTGTCGATTGGCCAGAGGTTCTTCCTGCGGGAGATCAGGAACAATTTCAGGGGATCATGGACGAGCCCCGCCCTGCGTCATCTCTGGAGCCAACCGGAGAGCATGAGGCGATGCCGGGCGGCTCAGCGCAGCAGAAGAGCCAGCCAATTGGGGTGTTGGTAGGTCGCAGCGAGAAGCCGCTTTATGCGGAAGATGCACTCCTTATTCCCGGGCTTAAGCAGGCGCTCCTCAAAGGGGGAGCCGATGAGAGCACCGCCACGAGCAACGTCGGTCATCTGCGCAGCTTCGCCCGCTGGCTCTTTGCAAACAGAAAGCCCAGCATTGCTGCTCGGCTTCATGACGATTCAATAGACGAAGATGTCGATGAGTTCATAGCAAAAGGTGGAACGACGAACGTCCGTTGGGCATTAGCTCATCTGCGGACTTCTCAGTCGACGGGAGGAATCGCGCCGATCGCTGGCCGCCCTGACCTGGCTCCCTATCCCGAGGACGTGACTCTCATCAAACAGTACAAACAACAGGCAGTGACGGCCGGAACTGCAAGTACCGCCAGAACCTATGCAACTCTTCTCACGGATTTCAGCCACTACCTTCGTGCAAACAACCAGCCGGGCATTGCGGCGCGGCTTCACGACGAGACATGGAATGAGGAAGAAGCGCTGAATGAAGAGATCAAGCGCTTCAAGGACGCCGGTGGTCATAGAAGTATCGGCGCGGCACTTGAACATCTCCGTGAGGGAGCGAGAAAACTCAGCGCTCCCCCTTTTTATTCCGAAGACGCACAGATGATTTCCGCACTTCAAGACGCACTCGTCGAAGCGGAGTACAAGGAGATCACCGCTAAGGCGAATTATATTCGTCCTCTTCGCAGATTCAGCCGGTGGCTTTTTGCAAACAACAAGCCGTGCATCGCTGCTCGACTTAACGACGAGTCGCTGGCCAGCGATGCTGCGGTGTTCGATAAGAGTAAGAGGCGGCTCGTTCTTTGCGCACTAGATCGTCTTCGCGCCTCCCAGTTGCCGTGCGGAGTAGCGTCAATCACGCGCCGGACCGGGGACATTGAGGCCACGGCTGAGCAGGGCGGGGCGCAGCCAGCCTTCGGTTGGCCAGCGCAACTCTCTGAGGGAGACGATCAGGATTTATATTTTGGGAGGACCGACGAAGCCGGTGCATCGTCCAGTCTTCAGCCGCCGCGGCATAGCCAGGCACTGGATCCTGCACAGTCCCTGCCTCCCTTGAACTGGCGCCATCAGGCCCACGAATTGACGGATGAAGCTCGCGGCCAACTCGTGACGGGCGAGCAGAATCTCGTCAGCGAGGAGCATGACACAGGGAAGTTAAGATCAGCCAAGAGGCAGAAGACGCTAAGCAACCCCGAGGGCGTCGCCGTTGAGTCGCAACTGATGCAGATCCCATCGCATCAACTGGGGACGCCGCCATCGCAGGGGCAAGCTCCGACGCTCTCGCGTGCGCACGAATACGCCCCAGCGATCCCAGACACCGCTAGGCAGCACGACGCATTACGTGACGCCGTCAGTTCGCCACTGGTCCTCTCGAAGGGACACGCTCACAATCTGCGATCGGCGATCGCGGCCAACAGCCCATCACGGTCCGCCTTGATCCAGCCTGAGCAGCTCCAGAGGGCAGAACAAGCTGGACCGCAGGAACCCATCGGCTCCATCTCGACCTGGTCACGGCAGATGCCGCTCGACTTTGATTGGAGCATGTGGCCGAGCTCGGAGACTGCGCCACCCTTGGCTGTCCCAGCCCAGATTTCGTCGACATCTTACCAGTTGCGTGAAGGTGCTAGCTTTCCGAGCACACTGAATATATCTGCGTCCGGAGGCCTGCAGCCGCCGGAGCAGCTGACCGGCGAGCAGCTCCCGGCCCAAGACGCGGAGCTCTTGGCGAGGTTTCGTGTACACGGCGAGCTGCGCAAGCTCACCCCTGGGGCCATCAAGAACAGTGTTTCCCAGCTTGGAGCATTCGTTCGTTGGATTAACGCAAGTTATAGGGGGCCTATAACTTCCCGGCTGCGAGACGGTTCATCGCTGGACGAGGAAATTGCGGCATACAGGAGTTTGGGCCGTGATCGTCAGAACAGCATTAAATCGGCTCTAGACGTTCTCCGGACGCTCTTGCGTGGGGGGGAAGAAGCCGAAGCCCCCCAACCTCGAGTTCTTGGTGCCCCCCGTCGCCGGGCTCCTCATCCCGAAGATGCCCCGCTCATCGAGGGCGCGCTCCGCCAAGCCTTGAACGATCTTAAAGATCCGACTGCGAAGCTAAGGGAGGCTGCACAAAAGCGCGCGACACGCCTTCGTGCGCTGAGTGCGTGGCTTAGAGACAATCGCAAAGGGAGCATTACCAGCCGACTAAACGGCTCCAGCAGGGAGCAGTTATCGCTCGACAATGACGTGGTAGCATTCCAGCGGACTAAAGCCAGAGTACACGGTCCCGATTTGTCGCATCTTCGCAGCTACTTAAAACTCGTCAGGGCGAACCGAGAACTGGGGCTATCGGGCTCTGAGCATCCGAGCTCGCCGGCCGCGCAGATCGGACAGCATTCCGGCTCGGCGCAGGATCTTCCCTCAAGCCTAGCCAGCGCGGGAGCTAGGGCTTGGTTCGATGAACAGATGCAAGAATCAGCAGCACCATCCAGGCCCCTGTCACATGGTAAGGGCACGCTATCCGTTGATCTGAATGCGCCGACACCGTTCGAGTTACACGATGATGCTGACTTTGCGCCGGCGCATCCTGCCAGGCCTCGTTCAGACACCTACAGCGGCTTAGCG
>NZ_JAQOSR010000190.1:9935-15538 GCF_046718885.1 Bradyrhizobium sp. UFLA01-814
CGTCTTTTGTTGATCTGAATGCGCCGACGCCGTCCGAGTTGCACGATGATGCTGACTTTGCGCCGGCGCATCCTGCCAGGCCTCGTTCAGACACCTACAGCGGCTTAGAGTCTTTTGTTGATCTGAATGCGCCGACGCCGTCCGAGTTGCACGATGATGCTGACTTTGCGCCGGCGCATCCTGCCAGGCCTCGTTCAGGCACCTACAGCGGCCTAGCATCTTTTGTTGATCTGAATGCGCCGACGCCGCGGGAGCTGCGTGATGATGCTCATTATGCGCCGTCCCGGCGCACAACCGTCGATGGCCAGATCAAGATCGGGGCTTTGGATCCGACAGCCACCTCCCGGGGCCATAACGGACTAGAGCTCGGCGCCGTGGAATGGCTAGGCGACGAGCATATTCAGGGGGATTACGAGCTCCTAGCGCAAGAATTGCAGCGCGACCACCCGCAACTCGCCGCCCGGACGAATTTCGTCGATCCCTTGATCGCCCACTATCGACTGCGCTTCGGCGAGCAGTCAGACATGCTGCGCGCATTCCAGCGTATCGTCTACGATCCGAATGGTAATGATACCGCCGACTTCCTGTTCCTGCCAGTGAACGATGCTACGGATCCTAAGAGTGTCGGCAAGCATTGGTCGCTGCTGCTTCTTGATCGCCGCACGCGAAGAGAACCGGTTGCCTATCACTACGACTCTGTCTGGGGACACAACCACGAAGCGGCAGCGCAGCTCGCACGGCGGCTGTGCGCCCGCCTTGAGTCACCGGTCATGGCCCAGCAGCGGAACAGCTATGACTGCGGTGTCTTTGTGGTCGACGGCACACGGGCGCTGGTTCGACGATTAGCACAAGGAGAGTGGCCAGAGCGGCTGCATCTCGACAATCTCGTCGTCAATAGGCAGTCCCTCCAGGACCGGCTTCGGGCTCATCCCGGCTTGCGCTAATGGAGCTGGCAGGAGCGGCTCTCCCGAAGACGAGACCGTCGGCTCGCTGAGCGAGCGAATCAGGACAACACCTCGCTCCGCTTTTGAATTAGGCCGGTCCGGCAGTTGAGATCCTCGCTCTTCATATCGTTGGGCAGCCGACAAGGAAGAAGTCGATTGGCGTGCCTGCAAAGACCGAAAATCGGATCTCGATGCCGGGCGGGCGACAGGATGACGGGTGCGAACTGAGGGTCTGATGGTTATCGAGAGCCAGCAGAGGCGATTGTCGGCGCGCTCAACTAAGGATGGATGACCTGGGGGAAGGACAAATCTCAGGTCTCGACCATGTCGATGCTTGTCCGCTCTCTGACAAACCACGCCGCCTTTTGTTTGGCTGAGGACACCCTTCGTCTTTTATTGAGCTCACTGTTTAGAAGCCAAATCAATGTCTTAAGCCACTGGCACAGGCGTTGCTATTAAGATGCCGCAACACTGAGTGGTTGGTGCACGTAGATGCCTAAGACGAGCGATGCTTCCCTTTCCTTGGCCACTGCGCCTCGTTCCGGAGAGAGGGAGCCAGCGCGTCCTCGAATGGACTTTGAGTGCACGACAGAAGCTCCTCTGGCGCATCAGCAAGCCGATCGACGTTCAACAATTGCAGACAGCGGGGGCGATATCCCACCGCAGCCAATTCGCATGTGACGCACGACCGTGCTGATGAGCAGGGCTGAACGTGTGAGATGCATCCCACACTGCGAGTCGTCGGCGAGAAGGCCTTGGGCTGTAACGCAACACACGCGTTTGGACCGGAGGGCGGGCCGCTGGAGCACGGGCTTGGCTGTACCTGCAATTTCTAGATCCGTGCACATGGATGAGCCGACAGTCATTGGACCGAGGCCAGCTGGTCCAATCCGCGACAGCCAAAGCGGGCAACCTTCCGGTCTTGTTCAACCGAAGGTCGCCGCTCCGACGGTCCCTTATGCGCCAGGGCCCACATCCGACGTCGGCGAAGGCTCGGCAGTCAATGATGCCGAAATCGTGGCCCACGGCCTCTTCGAGCCAAAGGCGGTGGAGGACACCTTGGTCGCGGCAGCAGCACCGCTCCTCTTGGTCGTCGCGCAGCTTCCATTCGTCAACAATGCCGATATCGACGCGTTGCATCGTGGAATTGTCGAGCAAATCCATCGCTTCGAAGAGCGGGCCGCGAAATACCGGGCCAGCGACGTAATAGCCGCTCGTTATGTGATATGCGCGCTCATCGACGAGGCCGTGATGACCACGCGCTGGGGCGCTGAAAGCGCCTGGAGTGACAATAGCCTGCTCCAGTTCCATAACGAGACCTGGGGCGGCGACAAGGTCTTTCATATACTCGAGCACATCCAGGCCGAGCCAGCCAAATACCTCGCCTTGCTTAAGCTCATCAATATCTGCCTGTTGATGGGCTTCGAAGGCAGATATCGCGTGGTCGAAGGCGGCCGCGAGCTACTTGAAGATTTGCGCTGCGAGCTCGAGCGTCGCTTGCGGGACCACGCGAGTGCACCGCCCGCCGAGCTATCGAACCAATGGCACGGCATCAGTGCGCGCACGGCCGTGTGCAGTTACGGGCCGTTGAAGATCGCCTTTACGGCTGCCGCCCTCACGGTCCTCATCGGTTACGGCTTTTTTTGGTGGCGCCTCTCTGGAGAACTGGCGCCCGTCGAGCAGCTGCTTGACTTGATCGGCCGGTCCGGACCGCACTAAGGAGAGCTGCAGGTGTTCGGCGCGCTTTTCGCGGCACTCTTATCGGTCCAAGGTATCGTGACGCTGATCGGCTTGTCGGCGGCCGGCGTGCTCATCTGGTTCGGCGGACCTTATCTCGACCTGTTCGGTCGATATCCGCTCCAGTCGGTGACTGTTTGCGCCGCCACAATCGCCGCCGTCTTCCCGGCGGCCATGCTCGACATCCTTGTCCGACGCTGGTCGGCGTGCCGCGCCAATCGGCATGCCATCAAGTCGCTGATGGAGAGCGAAGGCCTTGTCTCGTCCTGCAGCGATTATAGTCGGGAGGAGGTCGAACTGATACGTAGGCGCTTCGAGGAGGCGCTCAACGTCCTGCGCGATACAGTGTTCGCCGGCAAGCGGGGCCCAAGCTATCTGTTCGAGCTGCCCTGGTACATCGTCATCGGTCCACCGGGTGCCGGCAAGACGACGATCCTGCGCAATTCAGGGCTCGAGCTTCCGCTGGCCGAACGGCTCGTCGTCGATCCGGTCGCTGGGGTCGGCGGTACGCGAAATTGCGACTGGTGGTTCACCGACGAAGCAGTTCTTATCGAAACCGCAAGCCGCTATACGACCCAGAATACGCATGCCGAGGTCGATCGCGCGGCCTGGCACGGCTTTCTCGATCTTCTCGTTGCGCATCGGCGCCAGCGGCCGATCAACGGCGTCCTGGTCACAATCAGCCTGTCCGATCTCTTGCTGAGCGACAACAATCGGCGGCGGCGGCTCGTCGGCTCAATCCGTTCGCGGATACAGGAGCTTCTGAACAAGTGTGGCATGCGCATTCCGGTCTATGTTCTGGTGACCAAATGCGATCTCGTGTCTGGCTTCGCTGAATACTTCGACAATCTCGACCAGGAAGGCCGTGCTCAGGTCTGCGGCAAGACCTTTCCCCTCGATACGCCTGGCGATCACATCAGTGACGTCGTAACCCTCGAGATTCAGGAGCTTGTCGAGCGCCTCGAGAGCAAACTGGCCTTTCGCATGCAGCAGGAACGCAATCTCAGCCGCCGTTCAGCCATGTACGCGTTTCCGAAGGAATTCTGGAGCATCCGGGCGCCAATCGCCGGCTTCGTGAACGAACTATTCCGCATGAGCCGCTTCGAGGTGCGGCCGATGCTGCGCGGGGTCTACTTTACCAGCGGCACGCAGGAGGGCACGCCGATCGAGCGGGTCAGCGAAGCGATCAGCCGCAGGTTTGGTCTGCACTCCGGGCCGCGCTTGTCTTCAATCGGGCAGGGCAAGGCGTTTTTCATCAAGCGGTTGCTGACCGACGTCATCTTCGCCGAGCAGGGCCTGGCCGGTCGCAATTTGAGGCTGGAACGCAAGCTCGCAGTGCTGCATGGCTGCGGCTATATCGCGGCGGTCATACTGGCGGTGGCTGCTTTGGCCCAGTGGTATGATGCCTTCGCCCGAAGCGAAGTGCGCATCGCTGAAACCAGAATAGCCGTACAGACGTTGCAGGCGCACCTTCAAGAAATCCACGAACCACAGGACCTGAAGCAGCTCTTGCCGACCCTTAATGCTGCGCGCCGGTTGCCTCAGGCTGCCAGCGAGGGCACATCGTATGGGTTGCTTGAAGGCTTCGGCATCTTCGCGACCCCTGCGCTGGCGCCGGCTGCGCAGGAGGCCTATGACCGCATTCTGGTCGATCGACTCTTGCCCGTTTTCGCCAGCAGGCTTGCTGTCCGCATCGAGGCGTTGTTGCGTGCGGGCGACGATACTTCGTTAGATCAGGCCAAGGAAGCGTTCCGCACGTATTTGATGCTGAGCAATCCGAGGCGTTTCGACCGCGGCAAGGTCGAGCAGGCGGCGCTCACCGAAGTCGCACTGGCGTTCGCGCTCGATACGACATCATCGGACGAGTTGAAAGAGCATTTCTCACGCCTGCTTGAGCTGTTGCCGAAGCCCATCACGACTGACCGGAAATTCGTGATCGCGGTCGGCTCGCGGCTGATGGAGCACCCTCCCGTCGAGCACGTCTACACCCGCTTGTTGCGTGAAGCAGCGCAGAGCACCCAGCTCCGGCCGATCGACCTTGCCAGTCTGCTCGGTTCTGGCGAGCTTGAGATGCGCACTCCACAGATTATATCTCCCGCCATTATACAGCGCGACCCTTTCTATTCGAGCAATGGTGCGATCATCCCCGGCATCTTCACGCGCGACGGGTTCCTCGATTTTCTGCTGCACCGTCTCCCGCTCATCATCAAAGAAGAGCAAAGCGACGACTGGATCCTTGCCGGTAGTCCCCTGGACGCGGCCGATACGCAGCAGCTCGCACTGAAGGTTATAGACCGGTATGTTGACGACTATATTCGCATCTGGACAAGTGCCCTGAGCAACATTCGCGTCGTCAAGTTCGACGACATGCAGCGCGGCGCAGTGATTTTGCGTGGGCTCGCCGGCTCACAAAGCGCGCTGCTGCGGATCATTTCCCTGGTACGAGACCATACAAACCTGCCACCAACCCGAGAGATCACCTCCGCCAAGACCGGTGCCGCCGCGTCCGCCGTGTTCTCGGCAGCATTCGGCGATGCTCCTTGGCCAGGAACACGAATCACCGAAGCGTTCCGGCCTCTGGCCAGACTGACCATGGCGGAGGTCCCGGGACAGCCGGCCGGCATGGATCAAATCCGCGACCGTTTCGGTGGCCTTTATGTGACGATGGCCAACATCGCGTCTGCGCCGGATCCCGACCGGACGGCGTTGCAGCTCGTTCAGCGGCGCGCCAAAGATCCAAATAGCGATTCCTTCGGCGCCTTGCGCGCCGATTCTGCGCTGCGGCCGGAGCTCGTCCGCACCATCATGAATGACGTCGCGCTCTCGACTTGGAGCATCGTGCTCAAACAGGCGCACGGTTATGTCAATGCAGTTTGGGTGGGAGAAGTCGTCCCGCTCTGCGCGGCTGCCATCTTCCAACGC
>NZ_JAQOSR010000191.1:0-15454 GCF_046718885.1 Bradyrhizobium sp. UFLA01-814
CCTCCTCCTTCGTCGGTTCGCTGGTCGCGGTGCTGCTGATCACCTTCCTGGCGCCGACGAGGGCGTCGGGTGCGCTGCGGTGCGGGGCTGCGGTCGTCGGCGCGGGCGGGGGCGGTAGCGAACACGGCCGCTCCGCAGGCTCGCCGGCCGGCAGTTCCGGCGGCGCAATGCATGGCAGTCCCGGGGCATCGCGAAGCGAAGGGCGAAGCGAAGGCATGACGGCCGGTCGCGGCCAGGGTGGCGCACGAGAAAGCCAGGGCGCACGAGAGAGCGGCAGGGCTGAAGGACAGATGGGCCGCGGTGCGGCCGAGCGCAGCCAGACCACCGGCCAGGCCCGCGAGAGCGGCCGCGCCGAGCAGGGTCAGCGCAGCCAGAGCAAGCAAGACCAGAGCAAGCAAGAGCAGACCGTCGGCCAGAGCCGAAACCAGCGCGAGCAGATGGGGCGATCTGAATCCCGCGAACGCGCCAGCGCCACGACGCGGCAAAGCCAGCAGCAGGAGAATCGCGCCAACAGCGCGAACCGCAGCCAGGGCACCACGACCGGCCAAGGGACGGCTCAGGACAAGGCTCAAGGCAAGACTCAAGGCAAGGCGGACACGACGACCGGCCAGAGCACGACCACGGGCCAAGCAAAGGGCGCGAACACGACCACCGGCCAGGGCATAACGGCAGCCCCGAATACGCGAGCCGGCCAGACCACGGGCGCGGCCGCTCCGCAGTCCGGCACGACGCAAAACCGGACGAACGCCGGACAGACCACCGGTCAGGCGCAGGGACAAGCCGGGACAACCGCTCAGACCCAGGCCCAGTCGAACGCCACGGTCCAGACCGAGGCAGGGCGCACCGTGACCGCGCAGCAGCAGAGCACGATCCAGCGCTCGGTGCTGTCGGCGCGTAATGCACCGCGCGTCAATGTCAGCACGATCAACTTCGCGGTCAATCCGGGCGTGGTGGTGCCGCGGAGGTTCAACGCCGTGTCAGTCGCCGCTTTCCCGGCGCTGATCGATGCGTTCCCCTATTATCGCGACGACAGCTTCTTCGTCGTCGAGGATGAAGTCGTGTTCCTCGATCGCGAGCGCCGTGTCGTCGACGTCGTCCCGGTCGGACCGCGGACGCGCTTCAGCCATCGCGGCGGCGGCAGTGGTGGCGGTAGCGTTGCGATGATGGACCTGAACCCGCAGCAGATCCGCGAGGTGCAGCAGGTGCTGATCGACCGCGGCCTGCTGGTCGGCGAGGCTGACGGCGTATTGGGATCGCGGACTCGCGAGGCGCTGATCACCTTCCAGCGTCGAGAGGGCATCACGACCAGCGGCAGCGTCGACACGCGCACGGTGACCGCACTCGGCCTGTCGGATCGGATCGGTCAGGGCGCGGGCGCGTCGTCGACGGTCGGCCAGAGCCGCACCCAGCAGAACACGACCGGACAGACGACCGGACAGACCAACAACGCGCCGCAGAACCAGTCGACCGGCCAGACCGGCGCTCAGCAGCCTGCCCAGCAGAATACGACCGGGCAGACCACGGGTCAGGCGAACTCGCCGCAGAACCAGTCGACAACCGGCCAAGGCAGCGGCAACCAGCCGTCCGCTCAGCAGCAGGCTCCGCAGCAGAATACGACGGGCCAGGCTGTACCGCAGAACCAGTCGACCGTCGGTCAGGGCAGCGGCAACCAGCCAAATGCCGGCCGGGATGCGCAGTCCAGCCAGCCCAGCCAGAACAACAATCCGCCGTCGTCAGGCTCAGGCCAAAGCCCACAGACGCCGGCGCAAAACTCCGATCGGAAATAGGATCCGTAATAGAATCCTTGGACAGGAGCCCCGCTGCAGAGCGGGGCTCTTTTTGCGATCTTGCGATCAGCCTTTCACGTCGGACTTCGGCACCAGGCCGAACCGGCCGTGCAGCCCGCGCCAGAGGCCGGCGCACAGAATGCTCAGAAGCTTGCGCATCGAACTCCCCTCGACATCAGCCATCGTGTGATCCTGCTGACGCCGGTGGCGAAAGGACAGAGCCAATTCTGAGCAGGTCTGCGCAATCTTTAAGCAAGGCGCCGTCGCCGCGGCGCAGTGCGTGCGAAAAAATCTCATGAGATTCAATTGCCGGTCGGCTGGCACGCCTCGTGCATCAATGGCGTCGAGTTGGCCGCTAGGGTTCCGACCTTGCAACGCAAGGTGCTGGTCCGAGAGCAGCCGCTTGCGGGGGAGACATCCCCGCAGGTGCACGGCGGGATAAAAGCCCGGGAGACCTCGTCAGCCAAGGGATTGGCGGAGCGATGGTCTTTTCGCCAGTCCCTTTTTGTGAAATTTCGCAAGAGGGATCGGCAATGAACAAATTCGTTTTCTTCCTTCGCTCTGTTGTCATCGGATGCGCGGTCGTGCTGGCGGCTGCGCCTGCGGCCGACGCCGCGCCGAAGAAAAGCTTCAAGGTCGCCTGGTCGATCTATGTCGGGTGGATGCCGTGGGGTTATGCGGCCGACACCGGCATCGTGAAGAAATGGGCCGACAAATACGGCATCGCGATCGAGGTCAAGCAGTTCAACGACTACGTCGAATCGATCAACCAGTACACCGCCGGCGGCTATGATGCCGTCACCATCACCAACATGGACGCGCTTTCGATTCCGGCAGCCGGCGGCGTCGACACGACAGCGGTCGTGATGGGCGATTTCTCCAACGGCAACGATGCGGTGATCCTCAAGAACAAGTCCGGTCTCGCTGACATCAAGGGGCAGACGGTCAACCTGGTCGAGTTCTCGGTGTCGCATTATCTGCTGGCGCGCGCGCTCGAGACCAGCAAGCTGAGCGAGAAGGACGTCAAGGTCGTCAACACCTCCGACGCCGACATCGCGGCCGCCTACAAGACGCCTGACGTCAGCGCGGTGGTGACCTGGAATCCGATCGTGACGGAAATCCTCGGCTCGCCCGATGCGAAGAAAGTGTTCGATTCCTCGCAGATCCCCGGCGAGATCATGGACCTGATGGTGGTGAACACCGCGGTCGCGAAAGACAATCCGGATTTCGCCAAGGCGCTGGTCGGCATCTGGTACGAGACGCTGTCGAAAATGACGGCGAACGATGCCGCGGCGAAGGCCGCCAAGGAAGCGATGGCCAAGGCCTCCGGCACCGACCTTGCCGGCTTCGACAGCCAGCTCTCGACCACAAAACTGTTCGACAAGGCGACCGATGCCGAAGCCTTCACGCGCAGCCAGACGGTCGGCGCGACCATGGATCGCGTGCGCAAATTCCTGTTCGAGAAGGACCTGCTTGGCAAGGGCGCGAAGTCGGCCGACGCGGTCGGCATCGAGCTCGCCGACAAGTCGGTGCTGGGCGACAAGGCGAACGTCAAGCTGCGCTTCGACCCGACCTACATGGACGAAGCCGCCAAGGGCAAGCTGTGACCATGTAGTGCCGCATCAGACAGGAGCCGACCATGCGACTTGTGAACATACGGCCGGGACGGCAGACGCGGTTCTATCTGCTCGCGCTGCCGTTCCTGTTGGTCGCAATCGCCTACTTCGCCGGCTCCAGCGCGCGGCTCGCGCAAAACCCCAACGACAAGCTGCTGCCGGCGCTGCCGAGCATGGTGCAGGCGGTCAAGCAGATGGCGTTCGAGGTCGACCCGCGTACCGGCGGTTATCTGATGGCCTCCGACACCGTCGCCAGCCTGGGGCGGCTGGGCTCGGCGCTGGCGATCTCGACGGTGGCGGCGCTGGTGCTCGGCATCGTGATCGGGCTGTTGCCGGGCGCCAATGCCCTGCTCGGTCCATTCGTGTCCGTCACCTCGATGGTGCCGCCGCTGGCGCTGTTGCCGATCCTGTTCATCGTGATGGGGCTCGGGGAGAATTCCAAGATTGCGCTGATCGTGATCGGGACGTTGCCCTGCATGATCCGCGATCTCGCCATGAAGGTGCAGGAGCTGCCGCGCGAGCAGATCGTCAAGGCACAGACGCTCGGCGCCTCGACCTGGCAGATCGCGCTACGCGTCGCGATGCCGCAAACCCTGCCACGGCTGATCGACGTGCTGCGCCTGCAGCTCGGGCCGGCGTGGCTGTTCTTGATCGCAGCCGAGGCGATCGCATCCGATTCCGGGCTCGGCTACCGGATCTTCCTGGTCCGCCGTTATCTCGCGATGGACGTCATCATCCCGTACGTCGCCTGGATCACGCTGCTGGCGTTCCTGATCGATGTCGGCCTGCGCGTCACGCAGCGGAAACTGTTTCCGTGGTTTGCCTCGGTGAGGGCGGAATGAGCGCGATCCGTTTCGACGACGTGTGGAAGGAATATGGCGACCATATCGTGCTCGAGCGCATCACGATGGAGGTCGAGCCGCGCGCCTTCATCGCGCTGGTCGGCCCGTCCGGCTGCGGCAAGACCACGCTGCTGCGCATGCTGCTCGGCGAGGAGCAGCCGACCCGCGGGCAGATCCTGGTCGACGGCAAGCCGTTGCCCGGCGAGCCGGACGCCGACCGCGGCGTGGTGTTCCAGCGCTACTCGGTGTTTCCGCATCTCACAGTGCTGCAGAACGTCATGCTCGGCCGCGAACTGCGCGACGCCAAATTCACCGGCCGGCTGTTCGGCGCCGCGCGCCGCGCCGCCGCCGACGAAGCGATGAAGCTGCTCGCCGAGGTCGGGCTCGCCGGCCAGGAGAGTAAATATCCGTCCGCCTTGTCGGGCGGCATGCAGCAGCGGCTCGCGCTGGCGCAGGCGATCATGCGCGGCCCGAAGATCCTGCTGCTCGACGAGCCGTTCGGCGCGCTCGATCCGGGTATCCGTGCCGACATTCATCTTCTGATGAAGCGGCTCTGGAACGAGACCCATCTCACCGTCGTGATGGTGACGCATGACCTCAGCGAGGCCTTCGGGCTCGCGACGCGCGTGATCGCGCTGGAGCGACAACGCAACCGGCCCGAAGAGCGCGACCGCTACGGCGCCACCGTGTCGCGCGACCTCGAGATCTTCCCACGCCGCAGCGCGGAGCTGCGGTCGTCGGTTCAACCAGCTCCGACCGGGACGACCCGGTCAGGCAAGGAGCATCAGCCGGGACGGCCCGGCGCTCTCGTCTTGAAGGAGCAACCATGATCCTGTCAGAGGAACAAAAGGCCGAGATCGCCGCGCATACCCGGCGGTATAACGAGCTGAAGGCGGCGGGGCAGGAGCACGCGCCGCGGGCACTGCCGGCGCCGACTGCGCGCGACGCCGCGCCGATCGATCCCGACACGGTCATTCACCGTGAGACGATCCCGTCCGGCTGGTACTGGACCACGCGGCTGAACCGCGGCGATACGCTGCGCATCGTCAATACGTCGGGGACGTCGACCGTCAGCCTGCTCGCCTGGAACAGCGCCGACTCCACCGAGCGGCTCAACCACGCCGACACCATCAAGGTGCAGTGGGCGGCGCGGCTGCAGAAGGGACGGGTGCTGTTGTCCGACATGGGGCGCGCGCTGCTCGGCATCACCGAGGACAGCAGCGCCGCGCATGATGCTGTGGTCGGCGGCTCGACCGCGGCGACCAACCTGGCCAAATACGGCGAAGGCAATTTCCGCAACACGCGCGACAATTTCATTCTCGCCGCGGCCAAGCTTGGCCTTGATCGCCGCGACGTGCATCCCTGCGTCAGCTTCTTCGCACCGGTCGCGATCGACGCCGACGGCAAGTTTGTCTGGTCGGAGCAGCGGCGGCAGAAGGGCGATTTCGTCGATCTGCGCGCGGAGATGGGCCTTCTGATCGCGCTGTCGAACTGCCCGCATCCGCTCGATCCCGCGAAAGCCTATCCGCAGGCGGGCGTGGAGATCGTGCGCTATCGCGCGGCCGCGCCGGCGGCCGACGATCTGTGCCGGACCGCCACCGCGGAAGCGGTCCGCGCCTACGAGAACAACGCGCTGTATCTCGGCGAAACCCTGGAAGGAGCCGTGCGATGACCGCGCAATCTGTTCGCACTGGCGGTCGCATCGTTCTCGATGTCGAAATTCCCGCGCGCAAGCCGTGGTCGGCGATCATCCGCAAAGGGCAGACGCTGCGGATCACCGATAGCTATGGCCAGCAGGCGGTTGACACGCTGTTCTATTGCGCCGGTGATTTCGGCGAGCGCTACAGCGGGCAGGATACGCTGCGCGCGCAGGGCTCGGCCTATGTCGGGCTCGGCACCAGGATCATGTCCAACGAAGGCCGCGTGATGCTGCGCGTGACGGCGGATAGTTGCGGTCTGCACGACACCTCGGCGGGCGCCTGCTCCTGCGAGAGCAACACCGTGCGGTTCGGGCACCAGACCCGCTATCAGCACGCCTGCCGCGAGAATTTCGTGATCGAAGCCGCGAAATACGGCATGTCGAAGCGCGACATTGTGCCGAATCTGAACTTCTTCATGAACGTGCCGATCGATCCCGCTGGCAATTTCACCGTGGTCGACGGCGTCTCCAGGCCCGGCGACGCCATCGAGCTGGTCGCCGAGATGGACGTGCTGTGCCTGATCTCGAACTGTCCGCAGATCAACAATCCCTGCAACGGATTCTTCCCGACGCCGGTCCAGGTCACGATCTTCGATGCGACGATCGTCGAGCCGGAGGCGTGAGGCATGTTCAGCAAGGTCCTGATTGCCAACCGCGGCGAGATCGCCGGGCGGATCGGCAGAACATTGCGCCGCATGGGCATCGGCTCGGTCGCGGTCTATTCCGACGCCGACCGCTTCACCCGGCCGGTGCTCGACGCCGACGAGGCGGTGCGGATCGGTCCGGCGCCCGCCGCGGAGAGCTACCTCAATGTCGATGCGATCATGGCGGCGTGCCTCGCGACCGGTGCGCAGGCGGTGCATCCCGGCTACGGCTTCCTGTCGGAGAACCGCCGCTTTGCCGAGCGGCTCTCCGGGCACGGCGTCAAATTCATCGGGCCGCGGCCGGAGCATCTCGACGCCTTCGGCCTCAAGCACCGCGCGCGTGAGATTGCCGAACGCAGCGGCGTGCCATTGTTGCCGGGCTCCGGGCTGCTGGAGACCATCGACGAGGCGGTGCAGCAGGCGAAAGCGATCGGCTTCCCGGTGATGCTGAAGAGCACGGCGGGCGGTGGCGGCATCGGGATGCAGCTGTGCCACGACATGGCGACGCTGCGCGAGCGTTTCGAATCGGTGCAGCGCACGGCGCGGGCAAGCTTCGGCGATGCCCGGGTCTATCTCGAACGGTTCGTCGCCCGGGCCCGCCATATCGAGGTGCAGATCTTCGGCAACGGCAAGGGCGGCGTGGTCGCGCTCGGCGAACGCGATTGCTCGCTGCAGCGGCGCAACCAGAAGGTCTTTGAGGAGACGCCCGCGCCGGGGCTGTCGGCCGACATCCGCCGGCGGCTGCATGCGGCCGCGGTGTCGCTCGGCAAGGCCGTGTCGTACGAGTCCGCCGGCACGGTGGAGTTCATCTACGACGTCGAGCGTGAGGATTTCTACTTCCTCGAGGTGAACACCCGTCTCCAAGTCGAGCATCCCGTCACCGAGCAGGTCACCGGCGTCGACCTCGTCGAATGGATGATCCGGCAGGCGGCAGGCGAGGACGTGTTCGGCCAGGCGGGCGCGCTCGCGCCTAAGGGCGCTGCGATCGAGGTGCGGCTCTATGCCGAGAATCCGGGCGCGGGCTTTCGCCCGAGCGCGGGCCGCCTGACGCAGGTCAGCTTTTCGCCGGATGCGCGGATCGACGGCTGGATCGAGACCGGCACCGAGGTGTCGCCGTTCTACGATCCGATGCTGGCCAAGATCATCGTTTCAGCCGAGACGCGCGAGGCCGCGATCGCGCGGCTTTCGCAGGCGCTGGACGATACGGTCGTCGCCGGCATCGAGACCAATCTGGACTATCTGCGCGCCATTGCAGCCTCCGACGTGTTCCGCGGCGGCCAGGTGGCAACGAGTGTGCTCGGCGCGTTCGCCTATCGCCCGCGCACCATCGACGTCGTCGCGCCGGGGGCGCAGAGCGGGGTGCAGGAATTGCCCGGCCGGCTGCATCTCTGGCATGTCGGCGTGCCGCCGAGCGGCCCGATGGACGAACGGTCGTTTCGCCTCGCCAATCGCGTGGTTGGAAATCCGGAAGTAACGACCGCGCTGGAGCTGACGGTCAACGGACCGACCTTGCGCTTCAACACCGACGCAATCGTCGCGCTCTCGGGCGCGCGGATGAAGGCGTCGCTCGACGGTGCCGATGTCGCCTGCGATGAGCCGCTCGCGGTACGTGCCGGCCAGACGCTCGTGATCGGCAGCATCAAGGGCCCGGGCCAGCGCACCTACCTCGCCGTGCGCGGCGGCATCGACGTGCCTGAAATTCTCGGGTCGCGGGCGGTGTTTGCGCTCGGCGCCTTCGGCGGCCATGCGACAGGATCGCTGAAGGCGGGCGACGTGCTGCATATCGGCGCCGAGCCATCGGGCCTTGCGGCGCCGCGGCGCGCCACGGAGGACGAGCGGCCACCGCTCACATCGGCCTGGCAGATTGGCGTCGTCTACGGCCCGCACGGCGCGCCGGACTTCTTCCTGGACGAGGATATCGAGACGCTGTTCGCGGCGAACTATGAAGTGCACTTCAACAGCGCCCGCACCGGCGTGCGGCTGATCGGGCCGAAGCCGCGCTGGGCCCGCGCCGATGGCGGCGAGGCCGGGCTGCATCCGTCGAACATCCACGACAACGCCTATGCCGTCGGCTCGATCGATTTCACCGGCGACATGCCGATCATCCTCGGCCCCGACGGACCGAGCCTCGGCGGCTTCGTCTGTCCGGCCGTCGTCGCGCGCGACGAGCTCTGGAAGGTTGGCCAGCTCCGGCCCGGCGACACCGTCCGCTTCGTGCCGGTCAAACGCGACGATCCGGTTGCCGGCCCGACAGTGCTGCGCGCGCCCGAACTTGGATCGGCGATCGTCGGTCGCAATGATGACGGCCCGATCCCGGTGGTCTATCGCCGCGCCGGCGACGACAATCTCCTGGTCGAATATGGCCCGATGGAGCTCGACATCGCGCTGCGGCTGCGCGTGCATGTGCTGGCGCAGGCGCTGGAGGAGGCGAAGCTCGGCGGCCTGATCGATCTGACGCCCGGCATCCGCTCGCTGCAGATCCATTATGACGGCACCGCGCTCTCGCGGCAAAGGCTACTCGACGTGCTGCGGCGGATCGAGCGCGAATTGCCGCCGGTCGACGCGATGCGGGTGCCGAGCCGCACCGTGCATCTGCCGCTGTCGTGGCGCGATCCGGAGGCCGAGCTTGCGATGCGCAAATATCAGGAGCTGGTGCGCGCGGATGCGCCGTGGTGTCCGTCGAATGTCGAGTTCATCCGGCGCATCAATGGCCTCGCCGGCGAGGACGATGTCCGCCGCATCGTGTTCGACGCCGACTATTTCGTGCTCGGCCTCGGCGACGTCTATCTCGGCGCGCCGGTGGCAACCCCGCTCGACCCGCGGCATCGGCTGGTGACCACGAAGTACAACCCGGCGCGGACCTGGACGCCGGAGAACGCGGTCGGGATCGGCGGCGCTTATATGTGCATCTACGGCATGGAGGGGCCGGGCGGCTATCAGCTGTTCGGCCGCACCATCCAGGTCTGGAACACCTGGCGCACCACGCGGGTGTTTGCATCAGGCCATCCCTGGCTGCTGCGGTTCTTCGACAGGATCCGCTTCTTCCCGGTCGGTGCCGACGAGCTCCTGGACGCACGCGCTGCATTCCCGCACGGGCAGTACGACATCAGGATCGAAGAGGGCGAATTCTCCTACGCCGACTACGCCAAGTCGCTGGCCGAGGCGCAGCCGTCGATCGCCGCGTTCAAGGCAACGCAGCAGGCAGCGTTCGACGCCGAGCGCCAGCGCTGGCGCGAGATGAAGCTCGACGAGGCGCCGGCGGAATCGGTCGATGCGAGCGTCGCCGCGACCGGTATTCCCTATGGTCAGCTAGGGGCCTTCTCGGAAGTGCCCGGCAACATCTGGAAGATCCTGGTCGAGGAGGGCGCCGAGGTCGCAGCCGGCGACACTCTCGCGATCATCGAGTCCATGAAGATGGAGATTTCGGTGCTCTCGCCCGCGGCAGGCCGCATCGCGTCGGTGCCGGTGAAGCCCGGCCAGACGCTGCGCGCGGGGGATGTCGTGGCGCTGATCCGGCCGCGCTAGTCCTTGCGATCGGCCGGCGGGACGAGTGGAGAGGGCGTCTCGCCCTCTTTCTCCGGCCGCTGCCGGCCTTGATGATCAATTGACGCGTTTTGCCTTAACATTCGATCGATCTTCATCCTTACGCGGCGTGCCGCCAGCAATCCCAGGACCGCCTGAACCGTTCCCGAGAATTTGCGATCGCCGATGGAAAACGAGTAACGCCAGGTGCCCGCAGCCTCGCCTTCAATGATCATGTAATGAATTGAACGATGAATGCCGCTATGCTGGGCACGTGTTTCTCCAACCACGACCTAGCTCATATGGCTGTTCGCTTCGGCGCCAATCGCCTGTCCCAGCGAATTTGCATGCTTGACCAAGCCCATCACGAGTTCGCCCCTGCGCGGGCCCATTGGAAGCCGACTGCCGTCGTTTAAGGCAGAAATGGAGTGGCCGCGAAGCAATCGGCTAGATGATTTGTGTCCGTTGCGTCTTGTGATCCTGGGTCTTTAAATTGCGAGATGGTGTCAGACCGGATGCCCCGAACCCATGAGCTCGTTTGACATAGGTCAAAATACGATTCCGGAAGCTCCCGACGCTGAGCCACGAACACAGTTCGGTGCCGAATGAAAACCGCCACACGCCTTGCAAGCGCCTTGCCGTCGATACCGAGCTCTGCCGGGGGGATCGCGCGTCTCACATGTGCCCGGCTGCGGGATGCGCAGGTTGATCCGGCTCCGATCGTGTCAGCTGCAGGCCTGGCAATCGATGACGTCGAGGACCGCAAGCGCCGCATCGATGCGCGAGCGCAGGTCAGGCTGCTCGAACTCGCCGCAAGGGAATTGCAGGACGACTGTTTCGGACTCCATCTGGCTCAAGGCTTCGAGCTCGGCGAGATCGGGCTTCTGTACTACGTCATGGCTTCATCGGAGCATCTCGTTGACGCCTTGCGAATCGGCGGACGCTACTGCGCGATTAACAACGAGGGTGTGCGGTTGCGGAGCTCTCTGGATCGCGGATTCGCCATCGGGTTCGAATATGTCAACATCGATCGGTCGTCGGATCGTCACCATGCGGAATTCTGGCTGGTTACGCTGATCCGTATTTGCCGCGCACTGACCGACGGCAGGCTGGTCCCGAAGCAAATCAAGCTGAGGCACTCCAGACGAGAAACGCCGTTGGATGTGCGATCTCTTCTCGGATGCGAGATCGAATTTGCAGCGGACAGGGACGAGCTCTTGTTTCCGTCCCGGATCGGCGCATTGCCCGTCGTGGGTGCGGATTTGCATCTCAACAGGATGCTGCTTCAATATGCCGACGAAGCGCTTCGTAACCGCGCATCGAGACGAAGCAGCGTGCGGTCTCGCGTCGAAGGACACATCGCCCAGTTGCTTCCGCACGGCAAAGCCAATGCCGAGGCGGTCGCGCGTCGTCTTGGCATGAGCCGGAGGACTCTCGCTCGAGCATTGTCGTCGGAGGGGGTAGGCTTTTCAGACGTTCTCGAGGCGTTTCGAACCGCCCTTGCCCGCCATTACCTCGAAGATGAGGAACTGCCGATTTCCAAAATCGCATGGCTGTTGGGCTACAGCGAGGTCTCTTCCTTCACACATGCGTTCGTCCGTTGGACCGGCCTGACGCCGAGGGCCTATCGCAGTTCGAATGGCGATCGGTGATCGGCTGACACGAGGTATCAAGTAGCTGGCACAGACTAGCAAGACCTGGCGGAGCGTCCTCCGCTAGGGCAGTCCCATGCGGTCGAACCTCCTTTCCCAGCTCGCGCGTCGCTGTCGCCGCGCTTCGGCCGAGGCCTTCGGCCCGATGACCCGAGACGACTGGCTATTCCTGGCTTCGATCATTTGTTTCCACAGTCTCTTGGTCGCGCTGGTCTGGATCGTGTTCGCGAACTGACTGATGGCGCTGCTAGGCCGACGTTCGACTGCTTTGTCGATCCGCCGGTGCCCGCCTACACCTCGAGCCATTCCTCGCGAACGGCCGCATTGCTCTTGAGCTGGTCGGGGTGCCTTCGAACACGACGCGGCCGTGGCCCATGATGTAGACCCGGTTCGAGATCTTCATCGCAATCGACAGCTTCTGCTCGACCAGGAGGATGGCGACGCCGGCCTTGGCGATCCGCGCGGTCAACTCGCCGACCTGCTGCACGATCAGCAGTGCCAGACCTTCGGTCAGCCTGTCGCCCTTCACGTTCCGCAGAATGCCGCGCAGGCCAGAAGTGCTCCGGTCAGAATATTCGACAGGAACAGCCGGAAACTCACCTCGGGCCGGGCAAGGTCCAGCTGCCAGGTCTGCCACGCAAGATGCGCGGCGATGACCAGCATTCCAGCGGCGTAGGGCGTCGACATGCCCAGCAACCAGCCCCCGATCGACCAGGCCAGGACGGTCAGGCCGTAGAACAGGCCGATGCAGGCCTTGCCGTGCCGGCCGAACAGAATTGCCGTCGATTTCAGACCAAGGCGGGTATCGTCCTTCACGTCGACATAGGCATAGACGGTATCGTAACCGATCTGCCACGTGATGGCCCCGATCCACATCAGCACGGCTCCTGCCGGGATGTGTCCTGCGATCTCGGCCCACGCCATCAGCATTCCCCAATTGAATGCCGCACCCAGCACGGCCTGCGGCCAATGGGTGACGCGCTTGCAAAACGGATAGATGAACACGAGCGGCAGAACGCAAATCGCGACCAGGCGCGCGTCGGGGGTCAGAAAGAACAGGAGGCACGCCGCAAGCGCAAGCTGAACGGCTAGAAAGACAAAGGCGTGTCGTGTGCCGATTTGACCGCTTGCCAGGGGGCGAAGGCGCGTCCGCTCGACGTGGCCGTCAAACTTGCGATCGGCAATGTCGTTGACGGCGGCACCGGCGCTTCGCATCAGCAAGGCGCCAAGGGAGAAGATCGCGAGCTGGCGCAGATCGGGGAAACCGTGCGACGCCTGGATCAACGCGGCCCAGCAGGGAAACAGCGTCAGCCATATTCCGACGGGGCGATCCAGCCTTGCCAGTCGCGTGAATGGCCGCCACGCGGACGGCAATCGGCGATCTACCCAGTCGCCCGGATGAATATCGCTCAGGTCGGGCCGGTTCACGGCAGCCATGATCTCATCCGGGTCAGACTCTCATCCGGGTCAGAGGCACGTCACAACCTCCCAGCCGTCAGCGCGTTTGCCATCAGCTTGCGGACGCCATATTTGTGGAACGGAACGACGAAGAAAAGATACACCTTGCCGGACCAATGATGGACCGTGCAGATGGTTGAGACGATCACGCTGGCTCCGTCGCCGTCGAGCACCTTGAGGACCGACAGTCTGAAATCCAGGTGCTTGTTGTTGCGGCCAGCGACGATCTCATTCTCGCCCAGCGCGAAGATCGGCCAGACGCCGATCGTGTCGCCGACGGCGTAGCGGTCCTTCACCTCGACATGGAAGATTTCGGACGCGGTCGGTGTATCCAGGCCTGCAAGGGAGGCGACCTTGTTGCGCGCGATCAGGAGCAGCTTCATCCACAATGGATGATGGGCGAAAATGCCGAAGAAGATATCGATGATGCCAAGCTCGATGCGGCTGAGCTGCGTCCGGTAGGAGTCACGGAAATAGGCCTGCTCGACAGCCTCGCGGCTGAGCAAGCCGCCGGATGGTACATCGCATTCAACAACGTTCATGCGAACTCCGAATCCAATCGTCGTTGCGCCGGCGCCGGCCGTCCGCCCAATGCCGTGCTTGCGGTGCAGGTCCGGCAACTGACATTTAGCGCTCGATGGTGCCGGTCCGTCGAATCTTTTTCTGCAACAGCATCACGCCGTAGAGCAGCGCTTCCGCCGTCGGCGGGCAGCCGGGTACGTAGATATCGACGGGCACGATGCGGTCGCAGCCGCGCACCGCCGAGTATGAATAATGATAATAGCCGCCACCGTTGGCGCACGATCCCATCGAGATCACATAGCGCGGCTCCGGCATCTGATCGTAGATCTTGCGCAGCGCGGGCGCCATCTTGTTGGTTAGCGTGCCGGCGACGATCATCAGGTCGCTCTGCCGGGGCGACGCCCGCGGGAAGCACCCGAACCGCTCCAGGTCGTAGCGCGGCATCATGACCTGCATCATCTCGACCGCACAGCAGGCAAGTCCGAACGTCACCCAATAGACCGACCCCGTGCGGGCCCACGTGATCATGTCGTCGACGGAGGTGACGAAAAATCCCTTGTCCGCAAGCTCATTGTTGATTTCAAGCAAGGACGTATCATTGCCGGCCAATTCCATCTGAGCCTGCTCTCCATGGAGGCGGGTCGTTCGACAATTCCCGATTGCTTTCAACGTGCCAGACGTCGACTGTTCCTGTATTGAACGGTTCGGACACGCTCGAACGATGCCAGGCATCCCGGAAGCGCTGCAGTGACTGCGACGACCAGCTCTCAGATCGTGTGGCCGGGTCCGTCGATTGCGGGTTGCATCTTCTGTACGATCATTCGGGATACGCGGGGCGCCGCGCTCGATCAGGCCCAACGGTTCAATTTCTTCCCGGCGGCGCCGCTCTGCTCCGTGACGTGGGTGCTCGCCGGTGACTGGCATCGGATCGATCAGCCAGACCAGATGGTGTGTCCCTGGACCGGAGCAGTGATGCCCACACTTGCTTTCTCCGGGACGCAGCTCGGGCCGGTCGTCACCTGGAACCCCGGCGAGACCTTTGCAATTACGATCGCATTCTATCCTGACGCGTTTTCTGCGATGACCGGGCTCGACTTGAGTACATTCACCGGGCGCACGGTGCCAGCGGAGCAGGTGCTGCCATCGCCGATGCTGGCGCTTTGCCGCGACTTCCTCAGTGCCGTTCAGTGCGATGGAGCCGAAACAGCGCTCGCGGTTCTCAAGGACAAGATCGCGGTCATGTGGGCAAGCGCGCGCCCCGCCGGAGCCGGGCCGATGCGATGGACCAAGGACTGGAGCAGAAGCCTCGTGGTCAGGGCCGCGCTGACCGACCTTGGGCGCAGTGCGCGGCAAATCGCTCGGCGGATTAGGTCATGGACCGGCGCCAGTCAGAGGGACCTGCAGGGCCTCGGCCATACCGAGCAGCTCTATGCCAAATTGCACGAGGCAATCCAGGACGGCGAGGTGGACTGGGCCGGCCTCGCAGCCGCGTCCGGATTTGCCGATCAGGCGCACATGATCCGACAAATGCGCCGCCACACCGGCTTCACACCGGAGCAATTGCGCAGGAGTGCGGGAAACGACGAAGCCTTCTGGGCCTACCGGCTGCTCGGGCAGTATTTCGACGAGCCGAAAGGTCAGTAGGCCGATGCAGTGCTCTGGTCGAGAAAGAGGCCTCTGGCGCGGCCGGTGCCCACCTACACCTCCAGCCA
>NZ_JAQOSR010000192.1:0-15009 GCF_046718885.1 Bradyrhizobium sp. UFLA01-814
AGATTATCGAGCGTCGAGAGCACGATGGCGCGGTTCTTGATCCGGTCGGCGACGACGCCGATCTGAACATAATTCGAACCACGCACGTTCTGCGTCTGTGGCAGCACACCCTTCTTCGTCACATATACGAACGGCTCGTTGGCGTAGGCCCTTTCCAGCTCGGCGCGCAAATCGTCCGGCGTAGCCCCGTTGAGCTTGACATAGGATGTGCAGAACTCACCCCGCGCCATCGGAATGAGATGCGGGGTGAAGTTCACCGTCACAGCCGAGCCAGCGGCCGCGCCAATCTCCTGCTCAATCTCCGCCGAGTGTCGATGGCTTCCGATCGAATAGGGCGACAACCCTTCGCCGGCCTCGCTGAACAGCGTGTTCTGCTTCAGTCCGCGTCCGGCGCCGGTGACGCCCGACTTTGCGTCGATGATGATGTCGTCGACGTCAATCAGCTTTGCCTTCGCCAGCGGAACAAGCGCCAGCAGCACCGCCGTCGGATAGCAGCCGGGACAGGCTACCAGCCGCGCGGCCGTGACCTCCTCCCGGTAGAGTTCGGTCAGCCCATAGACCGCCTCGTCCTGCAATTCGAGCGCCCGGTGCTCATGGCCGTACCATTGCGCATAGCTGTCTTTGTTGCGCAGCCGGAAATCCGCGGACATATCGAGGATCTTGATTCTGGGATTGGCTTTCAGCACCGCGGCGATGATCTCTTGCGTCGTCCCGTGCGGCAGTCCGCAGAACACGGCATCGAGCCGCGTCCAGTCGACCTTTTCCCATTCCACGAGTTTTGGCAGGTCGAGCATGAAGAAGTGAGGAAACACCTCGCTCATCGTCTTGCCGGCATGGGTGTTAGCGGTAAGCGCGGTGATTTCGGCATTCGGGTGCCGCGCCAACAGGCGCACCGCGTCGGCGCCGGTGTAGCCGGACGCGCCCAAAATTCCGATTTTCTTCTTCGTCATTGCTCGCTCCTCGGAAGCGTAGTCATCTCGGTCTGTATCATCGCGAAAGCCTGCGGGCGCACCTCGCGCATCAAGGCCGCGATGTCCCGGGCACCGGCTTCGGCCTGCAAAGCGAGCGTGTTGCCGACCGCTGCGAAATCGGTTTCAGACTTGTGCTGGTTCAGCTTGAAGCTGCCCTCCACCTCTTCCACCATCATCTCGAGGCCCACGATGGCCTTCTTCATGGTTTCCAGCCTCGCGGCGGTCATCTTGCCCGACACCCACGGTTTTTTCGGCAGCAGCCGGTCCTCGAACTTGGCGCTAAGTGCGTCGATCTGAACGGCAAGCTCGTCATCCGACAACGTCCGCACCGGCCCGGTCAGATGCACCGCCTGATAGAGCCAGGTCGGCACCTGATCGGGTGACACGTACCAGTCCGGCGAAACATAGGCGTCGGCGCCGGTAACGGCCAGCAGCCAGGACGTGCCACCGGCCAGCTTTATCAGCCGATTGTGACGGGCAACATGAAAGAGCGCCCGCGGCGTGCCGTCGACGGCGTAAGTCAAGTAGAACGGCAGCGCCGAGGCGATCGGCTTGCCGCCGTCCCACGCGCAGGCGATGCCAAAACCGCGCGCTTCCGCGAAGGCAAGGCTCGCGGCGCGGTCAGGCTTGAAGGGCGGTGGCGTATACATGAATGATGCTCCTGCATGACGAAGGAGCCGCCAGATCGAACCGCGTGTCTTTTTCAGGAGAGCGCCGCGGGATCAGGTCCGGCGGCAGAGGCGATGGTCTTAAACGCGAGCGACCGCCCATACCGCGATAATGCGGCGGCGGCGGGCAATGATGATGGTCGCGGCGTTGATCATGGGCGCGGCTATAAGGCCGCGCCCCCTTGACGTCAAGATGTTGCTTGTCATTCCGGGGCGCGCGCCCTGCGCGCGAACCTCAGATGCGCAATTGCGCATCGGGGAATCCAGAGATTGCGGCGCGAGATTCCGGGTTCGATGCTACGCATCGCCCCGGAATGACGAACCTAGATCGCCGGATTCCACGGTGCCGGCACGACGCGATAACCGCTGCCGTCCTTCACCACATGGCCGAGGCCCGGGAACGGATAGTGGAAGCCCTGCACCTGGAGCCGCTCGGCAACCACCATGTCGTAGATGCGGCGGCGGGTCTTCTCCGCCACGTCGCCGTCCTGGTCGAAGAACGCATGCCAGCCGGGGTTGGTCGCGAACAGGTTCGGATTGTTGGTGACGTCGGACTGGATGAAGACCTTGTCCGAGCCGGAGGCCAGCACGTAGGAGGTGTGGCCCGGCGTGTGGCCGACGGTCTCGACCGAGGTCAGGCCCGGCGCGATCTCCTTGCCCCACTCGTAGGGCGTGACCTTCTTCTTCAGGCCGGCTTCGAAGATATTGCGGTTGTTCTTGAACAGGCCCTGCATGCGGCCGGCCGGCGCCCGGCTCATCTCGCCGTCGTCCATCCAGAACTTCCACTCGGTCGCCGGCACCAGCACCTCGGCATTCGGGAATGCCGGCGTGCCTTCGGCGGTCAAGAGGCCGTTCACGTGGTCGCCGTGGAAGTGCGAGATCACGACCATGTCGACATTCTTGGGATCGAAGCCGGCGGCGACGAAATTGTCGGCGAACAGGCCATTGGCGCCCTTCGTGCTGGCCTTCGCCAGCGCGCCATTGCCGGTGTCGATCACCACCAGCTTGCCGCCGGTGTTGAGCACCAGCGGCGCGAACCAGATCGTCATCTGATCGCGCGGCATGAACGCCTTCTCCAGCGCCGCATTCACGTCGTCGCGTTTCGCGTTCGGGATGAATGAATCTTCCAGCTTGAAGACGTTCTTGCCGTCGGACACCACGGTGACGAGGATGTCGCCGACCTTGTAGCGATAGAAGCTCGGCGCCTGCTTGTCGGCGAGCGGCGCCACAGCGGCCGCAGGAACGGCTGATAGCAACGGTGCGGCGGCGATGCCGGCAGCGCCGGCAAGAGCATGACGTCGTGTCAATTCCATGTGTTGTCCTCCCAGTGAAACGGCGCCCAATAAATTCGCAGTTGGTAGGCGAGGATGTATCAGCCTTTCGATGCCCGCGCGATGACGGTTGCGCGACTTGGCCATCGTCCGGGCTAACCCCTGCGCCGCGGCCTTATTCCGAGGCCGACGGGCCGGCAACGGCTCTCGCGGCGATGGGTCGGATGCGCTGGCGCACGGTCGTCGGGCAGATCAGGAGCTCAAAGACCACCGAAGAGTTGGCGCAGGTGGCCCAAAATTCCGCCGCCTCCCAGCAATCCCTCGAGGCGCGTGCGGGCGAGCGCATTACCGCGATCGGACGCCCTGCTGTACCACTTGGCGGCTTCCTGGATGTCCTTCGGAACACCCGTGCCGCTCTCATAGGCATATCCCAGATTGTACTGGGCCTCACTGTCGTTCTGATCGGCGGCAACCCGAAGCAGCGCGATGCCCCGGGACAGGTCGAGCGGCAAGCCACGGCCCTTGATGTAAAGCAATGCGAGATTCCCCTGCGCCCAAGCCGAGCCCTGATCGGCAGCCTTCGAAAACCAGGTCGCAGCTTGCTGATAGTCCTGGGCGAGACCGGCGCCATCCCGATAGAGGCGCGCGAGGTGGGTCTGACCGAAGACATCGCCCTGCTCGGCTGCCTTGGCGTACCATTGGGCTGCGACCTTCTCGTCACGCGCGGTGCCAAGCCCGTACTCATATGCGTAGCCTAGCTTCCCCTGGCTGTAGGAATCGCCCTGCTCGGCGGCCATCAGAAACCAACGGATCGCTTCGGCATAGTTGCGCTCGACGCTGTAGCCGCTTTCGTACATGTATCCCACATAGGATTGAGCTTTGGCGTTGCCATGCTCGGCATACGGTCGGAGCAGAGCCATCGCGCGCACGTAGTTTTGCGCCTGATACGCGTTCACGCCATCGGTAAACTCGGCGCTGATTTCCGTAACGAGCGGCACCGGTTTCGGCGTCAATCCGATCGGCCCGTATTTGAACTCCGCGAACTTGTCCAAGCCAGCCTTGATCGCCGCAGCAAATTCCGCCGGACAGACCGCAGCGTCGACGGTGAACCGCACCAGCGCGCTGGAGCGAATCGTGCGGCCGTTTAGCGTGGCGGTCGCGTTGACCTCGATGCGCCCCGTCGCGGCGCCGTATGCCGTGCTGCCGCTGAAACTCTTGCTATAGATGACCGGCGCCGGCTTTTCGTAGAAGTTGGTTCCCTCAGGTACGGTGAGCGAACTGGTCTCCCGATATTCCAGCGAGCGGCACGGAAAGGCCCGGTCGGTTGGCCCGCTGGTGGCGAGCAGCAGCAACGAGGGGCGCGGGTCAGTCAGGGGCAGCATCCTGATCCGCTCGAGATGACTGAGGCCGACGGGCTTGGTGATCTGGAAGTTCGTGGTAATCGCATAGCTGTCGGACAGGTCGCGCGGATTCGGGAAGCTGTAGTCGCCCGTACCGCTCAGCCCCGCCTGCTCGATCAGCTTCCTGGCGCCGTTCTGACGGTCCCCCGCGTCAAGGCCGAGTGCGACGGATCGTCCAACACTTGCTCCCAGTCCATTACCGGACAACACCGAGCGCGCCTGACGTGTACCATCGCTGTGCAGCGTGTATTCCGTATCCGCAGCCAACACGAAGCGCTGCGGTGCCGTCACCGGGATACGGCCGATCGTCCCCTTGTCGATGTTGAGCGCGGGTTTGCCGCCGAGGTTCGGCGGCAGGGAATCGAACGCCACCAGCGACGAGGTCGGGTCGAGATAGCGGTCGATTGCCGGAACATAGACAATCGCGTGGTCGAAATTCTGCGTCGCGACCTGCGTCAGCGTGTACTGCAGGCCGGCATTCACCACGACAAGGTTGGCTTCGATCCCCTGAACCGCGAGCAGCGCCTTGAGGATCGCCGCATGCGCCTTGCAGTCACCGTAGCGCGCCGCGAGGACTGCGGATGCGGGTTGCGACGTCAAACCACCATCCTCGAGCCCGATCCCAACGTACCGGATATTCCGCGCGACCCAGTTGTGAATTCGTTCAACTTTGCTTCGGGCGTCCGAGGCGTCGCCGACGATCTCGGCAGAGAGCTTTTCCAAACTCTCGTCAGGCTGCGCCATCGGCGCGTTACGGGCGTTCAACACCGCCGCAAAAGTTGCATAGTCCGCGAAGGTGCTGACCTCGAACCGCCGGGCATCGTCGAATGTCCCCGCGTCCATCTCGCGCGGCCTCGGCGTTTCTTGCCTGAAGAGAACATGATGGACGATCCGGTCGCCTCGCCTCTCCTCTTCATGTTCGACATTGCGCAACCCGACATGCAACGGCTTCGACGCAGGCGCATCGAGCGTGAGCTCCATCACCTCGCGAGGTTGATCCGCCATTTGACTCCAGTAGCCCGCAAATTCACCGGGAAACACGGCTCTCTTCGCCTTGTAGATCAACCGCCCCTTGACCTTGTCGCCGGGAGCGACGTCCGGATAAGCAACCAACCGCTGCCGCTGCTCGTCAAAATAGGGAGAAGAGCCGTCCGTCGAGTCCGGCTGGTCTCGGATTGCGCGTTCGTCGACCGCAATGACCCGGCCGTCGGCTTTCAACGTAGCGAGCTCGCTGGATGACAAGTCGTAGAAATAGCTGTTGTAGCGGAAGATTCGTCGAGCGAGCGCCTCGGCCCCCTTCTCATCGAGCGCTTGGGCTTCGAAATCGAAGATAGTCGTGCTCAGGCCCTGCTCGTCGAAAGTGATCGCATAGCGGCTGATCGTCCGCCGCCAGCCCGGATCGATCCAGACCCGGTGCGGGTCCGCAGTCGTTGAAGCCGATTTATCGGCTGCAGCGAAGCTCAACGGCGTCAGTAGCAATAAAGCGAAGAGGAGACAGATGCGCGCAATCATGGTGATGCAAGCCCGACGACGACCGAAACGTCGGCTGTTGAGCTAGCACCGCGAGATTACCGTCGCCTCGCCGGGATAGAAAAAGTTTTAGGTTTCTCTTTTAGCGTGTGGGCACCCGTCCGATGTCGCCGACTGTCGGCGTTACACCACCCGCCACACCCACTCGATGGCATGCGCAATGACGTCGCCGAACAGCAGCAATGCCGCCGACCAGACCAGCGCGGAGACGAAATTGGCAATCTGGAATTGCCAGTACGACATCTCGAAAATGCCGGCCGCGAGCGGCACCGAGGCGCGCAGTGGACCGAAGAAGCGGCCGATGAAGATGCTGGGCACGCCCCAGCTCTTCACGAAGGCCTCGCCGCGCGGCAGGATCTCCGGGTAGCGCGACAGCGGCCACATCTGCGCGACCTGCTCCTTGTAGCGATAGCCGAACCAGTAGGAGACCCAGTCGCCGAGCGCGGCACCAACGCCGCCCGCGATCCAGATCGGCCAGAAGCTGATCCCGCTGACGCCGATCAGGGCGCCGATCGCGACCAGCGCACCCCAGGCCGGAACCAGCAATGAAATGAAGGCGAGCGATTCAGCGAACGCCAGCAGCATGACGATCGGAGCGGCCCAGGCCTGGTGATGGCGCACGAATTCGGCCAGGGCCCGCGCAAGGTCTTCCATCTCGTCGTGTGCCTTCCCGCTCCGTTGAACCTCGAATGAACCTTTCTAGCGGCACGCAGCCTAAGAACAGGTAAGCCAGCCGATTGCGTGACATCAAGTCACAAAGGCGGGGATCGATCGTGATTTCCCGTAAGGCCCCTGAGGTCCGGGCGGGCTGGCATCTCCCTCACAAGAAAAAGGAAATACCGGATGATTGGATCGCTGATGATGTGCGTGAGCGTTCTCGTCCTGCTGTTCGGAATGCTCGCGGGCATCGCCATGGGTATCCAGCACGACTTCACGTTGGGACCGGCGCATGCGCATCTCAATCTGGTCGGCGGCGTGCTGCTGTTCCTGTTCGGCCTCTACTACCGGCTGGTGCCGGAAGCGGGCAGCATGCCACTCGCCAAGATCCAGGGCTGGCTGCATATCGTCGGCGGCGTCCTGTTCCCGGCCGGAGTGGCCGTGGTGCTCCTCAAGGGTCCTTCGTTAGAGGCCGCGCCGATCGTCGGGTCACTGCTGGTGCTCGCCGCCATGGCCCTGTTCACGGTCGTTGTGTTCCGTACCTCGAAGGCGTAATCGCGGTCTCCTATCTATGGGGATGGCCGGGCTCCAGGGCGCGGCCGTCCCCATAGGCAGCCCATCCGTGGCATAGTCAGAGCAACCGATTCGCCGCGCCGTGACCGGCGCGCCACTTGAAGAACCATGGCCAAATCATTGAAATCGAACGCCAAAAGCAAATCTGCCGACGATCTGTTCGAAGCCCCGGAGCCGAAGGGACGCGCCCCGGCGAAGGCTGCTTCGCGATCCGCTGGAGGCGCGGAAGCCGGCTATACGGCGGCTGACATCGAGGTGCTGGAGGGTCTGGAACCGGTCCGCCGGCGCCCCGGCATGTATATCGGCGGCACCGACGAGAAGGCCCTGCACCACCTGTTCGCCGAGGTGATCGACAACTGCATGGATGAGGCCTTGGCCGGCCACGCCACCTTCATCGACGTGGAGCTGACCGCCGACGGCTTTCTGACCGTGACCGACAATGGCCGCGGCATTCCGGTCGACCCACATCCGAAATTCCCGAAGAAGTCGGCGCTCGAAGTCATCATGTGCACGCTGCATTCGGGCGGCAAGTTCGACTCCAAGGTCTATGAGACCTCGGGCGGCCTGCACGGCGTCGGTGTCTCCGTGGTCAACGCCCTCTCCTCGCGACTCGAGGTCGAGGTTGCGCGCAGCGGGCAGTTGCACCGCATGACCTTCGAGCGCGGCCATCCCAAGGGCAAGCTCGAAGATCTCGGCAAGGTCAACAACCGCCGCGGCACGCGCATCCGCTTCAAGCCGGACACCGACATCTTCGGCGGCAAGGCGGCGTTCAAGCCGCAACGCCTGTTCAAGATGACGCGCTCGAAGGCCTATCTGTTCGGCGGCGTCGAGATTCGCTGGCACTGCGACCAGGAACTGTTGAAGGGCGTCGAAGACGTCCCGGCGGAAGCTAAATTCCACTTCCCCGGCGGGCTGAAGGATTATCTGGCCGCTGCGATCCACGCCGACACGCTGGTGCATCAGGATATCTTCTCCGGCAAATCCGGCCGCAGCGGCGCGCATGGCGCCTGCGAATGGGCGGTGGCCTGGACGGCCGATGCCGACGGCTTCCTGTCGTCCTACACCAACACGGTGCCGACACCCGACGGCGGTACGCATGAATCCGGCCTGCGCAGCGCTTTGCTGCGCGGCCTGAAGGACCACGCCGAACGCGCGGGCCAGGGTAAGCGTGCGGCCTCCATCACCTCGGAAGACGTGATGGTGGGCGCGGCCGTCATGCTCTCGGTGTTCGTGCGCGAGCCTGAATTCCAGGGCCAAACGAAAGACCGCCTCGCCACCGCCGAAGCGCAGCGGATCGTCGAACAGGCCATGAAGGACCCGTTCGACCACTGGCTGTCAGGCAATCCCAACCAGGCCAACCGGCTGCTCGATTTCGTGATCGATCGCGCCGAGGAGCGGCTGCGCCGCCGCCAGGAAAAGGAAACCGCGCGCAAGACCGCCGGCAAGAAGCTGCGCCTGCCCGGCAAGCTCGCCGATTGCTCCGATGCCGGTACCGAAGGTTCTGAGCTCTTCATCGTTGAAGGTGACTCGGCCGGCGGCAGCGCCAAGCAGGCGCGCGACCGCAAGACGCAGGCCGTGCTGCCGCTGCGCGGCAAGATCCTCAACGTCGCCTCTGCCGGCAAGGACAAGCTGACCGCCAACGCGCAGCTCTCCGACCTCGTGCAGGCGATCGGCTGCGGCACGCTCGCGCATTACCGCGAAGAGGATCTGCGCTACCAGCGCATCATCATCATGACCGACGCCGACGTCGACGGCGCGCACATCGCATCGCTCCTGATCACCTTCTTCTACCGGCAGATGCCGCGGCTGATCGACGAAGGGCATCTCTATCTGGCGGTTCCGCCGCTCTACAAGCTGAAGCACGGCACCAAGTCGATCTACGCCCGCGACGACGCGCACAAGGATGAGCTGCTGAAGAGCGAATTCAATGCCAATGCCAAGGTCGAGGTGAATCGCTTCAAAGGCCTCGGCGAGATGATGCCGGCGCAGCTGAAGGAGACCACGATGGATCCGGCCAAGCGCACGCTGCTGCGCGTGGTGCTGCTGGCCGACGATCGCGAGGGCACCGCCGACTCGGTCGAACGGCTGATGGGAACCAAGGCCGAAGCCCGCTTTGCCTTCATCTCCGACAAGGCCGAATTCGCCAGCGACGACCTGCTCGACGTCTAGGCCCAACCGTTTGATCTGAAATGAGTTTCCGGCCGCCTCCAGATTGGGGGCGGCCGTTGCCATTTGCCTGTTCGGAGAGCCCCCGGCGGCTTCGTTTTCGGCCGGTTGTGTCCCACCAGCAACAGCATTTCCGGTGGAACCACGTATAGTCCAACCATGAGTTTCGGGAATCGGTGCCAGCGCACTCCCCTGAGCGACCTGATCGAACGCTAAGTCGAGGATTTGGATATGAAGAAGATTTTGCTCGCTCTGACCGCGGTTGCTGCGATGACGGCCTCGGCGTCGGCTGCCGACCTGGCCGCCCGCCCCTACACCAAGGCTCCTGCCCCGCTCCCGGTCGCTCCGAGCTGGACCGGCTTCTACATCTTCGGCGGTGGCGGCGGCGGCGTCTGGGATGCTGACACCGGCGTCCAGTCGACCGTCACGGGCGCTCCGATCCTCGGCTTCAACCAGCGCCAGGGCGGCGATGGCTGGTTCGGCACCGTCGGTGCCGGTTACGACTGGCAGACCGCCAACAGCTGGGTCATCGGCGTGTTCGCCGACGGTCAGTTCGGCAGCCTGAAGGGCACGATCCAGGATCAGGGTCCGTTCGTCGCCGGCAACATCAAGAACGACTACAGCTGGGCTGCTGGTGCGCGCCTCGGCTATCTGATCGCCCCGAACGTTCTGTCCTACGTCAACGCCGGTTACTCCAGCTCGCACTGGAAGGGCACTACGCTGTTCAACACCGCGTCCGCTCTTCCCTCGGGCCTGCACACCAACGGCTTCGATCGCAGCGGCTGGTTCGTCGGCGGCGGCGTCGAGAACAACCTGAACATCTTCGGCATCACCGCGCCGGGCTGGTTCATGAAGACCGAATATCGCGCCGCTTACTACGACAACAAGAACATCTCCGAGCTGGCCGACGGCACCAACATCTCGAACGGCCGCGACATCACCTTCAAGCCGTTCGTGCAGACCATCAGCACCTCGCTGGTCTACCGCTTCAACTGGACCGGCCCGGTTGTTGCCAAGTACTGAGCTGCGTACTGATCCCTGCTGAGATAGCAGAGCAAAAGCCCCGGCATCGTCCGGGGCTTTTTTGTTGCCCGAACGTCCCGGGAATCGCCCCACGCGCAGGCCCGCCGGCGCAGGGCGGACCGGCTGTGGCTGATCTGGTCAGCGCGGTGACGATCGGGCACTCTCGCTCCCGGTTCAAACCTCAGCGGACAACAACAATGAAAAACGGACAGTTTGATCTCTCGGGCCGGGTCGCCATCGTCACCGGCGGCAATGGCGGCATCGGGCTTGGCATGGCACGCGGCCTGGCGGACGCCGGCGCGGCGGTTGCCGTGGTCGGCCGCAACGAGGCGAAGTCGAAGGCCGCCGTCGAGGATCTCGGCGAGCGCGGCGCCAAGGCGATCGCGGTGGCAACCGACGTGACCGACAAGGCCGCCGTCGCGGCCATGGTCGAACGGGTCGTTCGCGAGCTCGGCCGGATCGACATCCTCGTCAACAACGCCGGCATGAGCATTCGCAAGCCTCCGCACGAGCTCGAGCTCGAGGAGTGGAGCAAGGTGATCGACACCAACCTCACCAGCGCGTTCCTGTGCTCGAAGGCGGCCTATCCGGCGCTCAAGGCGTCGGGCCACGGCAAGATCATCAATATCGGCTCGATGATGTCGATCTTCGGTGCGAGCTTCGCCGCGGCCTATGCCGCGAGCAAGGGCGGCATCGTGCAGTACACCCGCGCCTGCGCCAACGCCTGGGCTCCCGACAACATCCAGGTCAACGCCATCCTGCCCGGCTGGATCGACACCGACCTGACCAAGGGCGCGCGCCAGCAGGTGGCCGGGCTGCACGAGCGCGTGCTTGCGCGCACGCCGGCGGCACGCTGGGGCGCGATCGACGACTTCGCAGGCATCGCCGTGTTCCTGGCCTCGCCGGCGTCGGACTTCGTCACCGGCACCGCGATCCCCGTCGACGGCGGCTATTCGGTGATGGCCTGAGAACACGAGCTCTCTTCCCGTCGCGCGACGCGCGTTTCAGCCCGCGGCCGGCGAATGCACGTGCTCCGGCCGCACCCCGATGGCGACCAGACGTGCGGTGAGACCCTGCAGCCAGGGCATTGCCGTGATCAACCGCAGCGGCAACGGCACCGGCTGATCGCCGGCCTTCAGCGCCGCGCTGATGATGTTGTTCTGCGCAATCACCTGCATGCGCTGCGTCACGCGCACCGGGAATTCGCGGCGACGCCGCACCGCATCGAGTTCGTCTTCCGACGGCACGCCGTGAACGAGCTTCGCCGCCAGGATGTTGGCGGTCGCGACCGCATCCTGCACCGCGAGGTTGACGCCGACGCCGCCGATCGGCGACATCGCATGCGCGGCGTCGCCGATGCAGAGCAGGCCGGGACGGGTCCAGCGCGTCAGGCGATTGATCGCCACCGTGAGCAGCTTGACGTCGTCAAAGCTCTTCACGTCGGCAATGCCGGCCTTGAGGATCGGTGCCAGCCGCAGCACGTCGTCGAGCAGCGCCGGCAATCCCCTCGCCTTCACGGCCTCGTATTGGCCCTTGGCGATCACATAGGCGCATTGCCAGTAGTCGCCGCGATCGAACGTCACCATCATCTTGCCGTGCTCGACGCGGGCGAACAAATTCTCGGTTTCATCCGGACGCCGCCCGGCGCGAAACCACAAAACGTCCATCGGCGCGCCGATCTCCTCGACGTCGAGGCCGGCGCGCTCGCGCACGATCGAATGACGTCCGTCGCAGCCGATGGTGAGATCCGCCTCGATCTCAACCGGGCCATCGGGCGTGTTTGCAAGCACGCCCGCAACAGCGTCGCCGCGCCGGATCAGATCGGTCGCCTCGGCCTTCATCAGCACCTTCAGCGAAGGGAAGCGCCTGCCGCTCTCGCGGAGGAAATTGAGGAAGTCCCACTGCGGCATCATCGCGATGAAGGGATATTTGACGCTGAGGCGACGGAGGTCGGCGATCCGCACCGAGGCGCCGCCGAACATGCCGTCGAGCGTCTGAATGTCCTGATGCGGCAGCTTCAGGAAGCCGTCGATCAGGCCGAGTTCGTCCATCACCTGCAGGGTCGACGGATGCACGGTGTCGCCGCGGAAATCGCGGAAGAAGTCGGCGTGCTTCTCCAGCACCACGACATCGACCCCGGCGCGTCCGAGCAGATAGCCAAGCATCATGCCGGCCGGCCCGCCGCCGACCACGCAGCAGCGGACCCTGATCTGACGCGTGTTCGGCCCTGCCGGATTGCCTGCATCCATGATGCCGTCCTCACCGCTGCCTCGCCCTTCAGGACCCGATTGTAACGCGGATCCGGCGGCAAGGATGCAAGGCTAACGCCTGAAGGTCTTGATTTCGGACACGCTGCCGTCGCGATAGGTCAGCTCGACCGAGACCGCCTTGGTCTGCGGCGCAAGCTTCAGATAGGGCTGCGCGTCGGACGGGATCGCGCTGGGATCGCGCGAATTGCAGGGTGGCATCTTCAGGACCATGTCCGGCACCGCGGTGTCGATGCCGATGCGCACCTCGCGGATCGCGCAGCGATACGACATCAGGTGCGTATAGTAGACCAGCAGCCCGTTGAACTCGCGGAATGACAGCCAGCTGGTCGCGGTCATGTCGAGAATCTTGCGCTGGTCGCGGATCAGCGCGGCGTCGGGATCGAACTTGATCGGGAACGGCCCCTGCATCATACCTTGCGTATCGACATAGCGAATCTCGATCGTCGCGGCCGGCGCATCGGCCGGCAGCTCGACCGACGGATTGGGCATCCGCTTGCGCGTGCGCGGATCGAGCGTGTCGATGAAACCGGTTTCGCGGAAATCGCCGCTGTCGCCGATCCGCCAGGAAATCCCGAGCGTCGGATCGGCGATCGAGAACACCACGGTCCAGCCGCCATTGTGCCGCGAGAAGCTCGCGATCGGCGCGTTGATCGAATCCTCCTTCGGCAGCTTCGGCACCGCGACCGGCGGCAGCGCGGCCACCTGCTGCGGCGGCGCGGACGGCTTGGCCGCCTCGGCCTGCCCCTTGGCGATCCCGTTCAGGAAGACGTCGTCGACCATCTGGTCGAAATAGACCGGGATCTGCTTGTGCTTCACGGTCTCGGCCATCTCGCTGACCAGGCGCCGCGTGCGCTGCGCGACCTGCACGAGATTCTCGCCGGGCTGCAGCAGCTCCTTGGCGAAGGTCCGCGTGAACACCGAATTGGGATTGGCGTCGTCGTTCGAAAGACGGTCGAGCGCGGTCTGGCGCGGCCCCGCCGAAAACACCGAGAACACGCCCTCCGGCAGCTGCGTCATTGGCGCGAGGCCACCGCCGCCGGCGACGGCGCGTGTGCCGGCGCGCTCGAACGGATTGTTGCGGCAGGCGTCGAACACCAGGATCGAGGTCCGCGCCTTCTTGTTCTGCAAGCGCTCGACGATGCGGTCGGCGAGAACAGAGGCGTCGCGTACCAATTCCTCCTGCCCTTCGGTGGCGGCCGGGACGTCGGTCGGCAGCAGGAAATTCTGGCCGGCGATCTCGAAGCCGTGGCCGGCATAGAAGAAGAACGCGGTATCGCCGGGTTCCACGGCGCGGTCGAACGCGAGCAGCGTCTCGGAGAACGCCTGCCGGTTGAGGTTCTCGGCCACCATGACGCTGAAGCCGAGCTGCTTCAGCGTGTCGCCCATGGTGCGGGCGTCGTTGACCGCCTTCTGCAGCCTGGGCACGTTCCTGTAGTCATTGTTGCCGATCACCAGCGCGACGCGCTTTTCGGCCTGGGCGGGCGCGGCCGATGCGACAAATGCAACTGCCCAAAGGATCGCCGAAACTCTCGAAAGCCAACTCTTCATCCCGTTTTCCCGCCTGCACGACAAGTACGCCGCCCGTACGACCGCCGCCTAATAGTCGGAGCAGCCGTTTGGCCGGTTCAAGGCCGACCGCGGGCGGCCGTTCCGGCCGGCCACGCCAGGCCGAAATGAGGGGGCCGATCCGTCTTAGGTCAAGTTTCTTTTTACGGCCCGCGTGATAGATTTGTGGCTCCATCCGGCTCGAGCTCTCCGCACGTCGCAACGGCTTTTCCGTGCACACATGGTCTACTGATCAAGTCGATCCCAAGGATCGCTTCGACTATTGGCGCGAGGTCCGCGCCAAGGGGCTGTTCGGCGTCACCGCCGAGCTGGAAGCCGACCGGCGCCGCGACTTCTTCGGCGAGTTCTCGCTGCGCAAGCTCGGCGATGCCGGGCTGGTCGAGTTGCGCGCCTCGCCGTATCGCGTCGAGCGGCGCACGGGTGACATCGCCGACGCGGCCAGCGACAGCCTGTGCATCTACCAGCAGCTTGGCGGCGGCGGCTGGTTCGGCGGTGCGCGGCTCGATGAATTCGCCGTTCGCGACGGCATGTTCGCGACCAGCTATTCGGACCTGCCCTATCGCACTGTCCCCCTGCACGACGACGGCTTCCACCTGCGCATCATCAAGGTCCCGGTGACGAACATCGTCCCGCCGGGCGCCGAGCTCGGCGAACTCGTCCCCAGGCCCATGCAGGATGAGACCGCGCTGCGGACCCTGCTGGAATCATGCTTCCGCGACCTCATCGAAAGCAACGATGCCGGGGCGGCTGGCACGGCTCCAATGGTGCAGGCGCTGGCCCATATCGCGCTGATCGAGCGCGGCATCATGCGGCCGAAGAGCCGGCTCGCGCAGCAGGCCTTGCGAACCGCCCATTTGTCGCTGGCCCGCCGCCTGATCCGGCGCCATCTGGCGCGTGCGGCGCTGTCGCCAACC
>NZ_JAQOSR010000193.1:0-14975 GCF_046718885.1 Bradyrhizobium sp. UFLA01-814
GGAACCAGACGATGTCCTTTGACGCGCCGCTGCGCTTCATCACGCCGACATAGGCGCCTTTCTCCGGCTCCCAGGCATAGGGCGCCTGTCCGCGCATCGCGCGCTGCATGCTGCCGGTGATCGGCAGGATCGGAAACAGCACATGATTCTCGGTGACGATGAAGTCGTGCACCATGCTGGCATAGGGCGCCTCGAAGCGTTCGAACCGCGTCACCACGCCGGACGAGCTCACCGCGCCGAACGACAGCGCCGGCGTCAGCGGGCCCGCGGCGTTGTAGCCGAAGAACACCATCTCGCCGGTGACCGGATCGATCTTGGGATGCGCGGTGAAGGGGCCGGAGATCGCGCCCTTGTAGTCGCAATAGCCGAGGCGATTGAGCGTGCCGGGCTCGATCTCGGTCGGCAGATGGCCTTCCTCCAGTGCGAGCAGCCGGCCGCCATGGAAGATGATGTTGGTGTTGGCGACGCCGCCGTCGGGCGTGGTCGTCGCCGGCGTATCCGGCATCTTGCGCCCGAAGCCGCCGAACAGCGCGCGGCCGGCATCGTGCTCGGCCTGCCATTTCGGCGTGCGGACCCAGCGGTTGCGGTAGCTGGCGCGGCCGTTCTCGAGATGGAAGGCGTGCAGCATGCCGTCGCCGACGAACCAGTGCGCACCGGGCGCCTCGAATTGCGGATTGGGGCCGTTGCGATAGAGCGTGCCGTTCAGCTCGCGCGGCAATTCGCCCGAGATCTTCAGGAATGGCGCGTCGGCTTCGAATGGGATCGGCGCCAGATTGGTGCGCGCCGCATTGGATGTGACCTGGTCGAGCATTCCGCATCTCCCTGCATTATGATCTTTACATCGTAAAGATACCAGTAGGGATGACGCCGCCGATCGTCAAGCAAAATCTTTACAGTGTAAAAATTGCGACATATAAGGGCCCGATGGCAAGAATCTCCAAAGAAAACAAGGCGACTCGCCCGGCACGGGCCCCGACCCGCCGGGTTGCGCGAACCGCGGCGGCTCGTCCGGCCCCTCGGCGCCGCGCCAACGACACGCCGTATCATCACGGCGATCTGCATGAGGCACTGTTGAAGGCCGCCGAGCGCGTGCTCGAGCGTGATGGATTGGCGGGACTGACATTGCGTGCGGTGGCGCGCGAGGCCGGTGTGTCGCACGCCGCCCCGACGCATCATTTTGGCGATCTCACCGGTTTGCTCAGCGAACTCGCGGCGATCGGTTTCCGGCAATTTGGCCTCGCGATGGCGGCTGCGGATGCTTCGGCGGCCACGACGCCCGAGAAGGGCGTGGCGAGCGCCAAGGCTTATGTTGCCTATGCGCAGGCACATCCCGGCATGTACGGGCTGATGTTCCGCAGTGAGCGGCTCGATCATTCGCGGCCCTCGCTGCACGAGGCGTCCGAGGCGTCGTTCGCAGGGCTGACCCGCGGCGTCGGCGCCAGCCGGCATGAGCAGATTTCCAAGGAGCAGCTTACGCTGGACCAGGCCGCCGCGATCGCGTCCGCCTGGTCGCTCGTGCATGGTTTCACCATGCTGCTGCTCGACGGACGCCTCAAGACGATTCTGGATCGGGCGCCCGAGGGCACATCCGCGGAAATGTTGTTGACCGCGATGCTGCGATTGTCCGCGGGCCGCTCGGCGCGGCAATAACCAGTGCTGCCCGTGGGCTAGTGTCCCGAATCCGAAGTTCGCATCATTTGCCGCACCTTCGGAGCGAACTTCGGATTCGATAAGGACACTAGCAAACTTATGATTCTAGTGTGCTTTATGAATGCGAAGTTCGTGAAAGTGGCTGCCGCAAAATCGCACGAACTTCGCATTCAGCACACTAGCGCCTCACAAGCGACGTGGTCCGGCCGCTCTGTCCGACCGTCTTCACCGTATCCGTGCCGCATTTGAAATCGCGGGCGAAATCGTCGGCGGCCTGCCGCGCCAGCGCGTTGGCGTTGGGATTGGCCGCGACGTCGACATAGGCGACGTGACAGACATCGCCCGGCGGCAGCCGGGTCACGGCGAGCATTGCCCGCGAGACGGGGCCACCGCGCTTGTCCTGCTCGCTGTTGTCGGCGATCTGCCAGGGCTGGATGATCGCAAACGGCTTGCCGCTGGCTGCACGCCATTCGACCGTATCGCCGGTCGAACTGAACGGGCCGAACCAGGCCTGCGCCGCCGGTTCCCTGGCTGCTGCCTCGCGGTTTCGGCCGACCGAGACCACTTCGCGCAGATCGCCCTCGTTGATCAGCACCACGAGCCCGGATTTTCCCGGACAGACCCTCGTGGTGCTGCCGTCCTCCTCGCTGGGCTTGCCGATCATGCGGCAGGCCTTCGGCGCGGTCGATGTGTAGCTGCTGCTGATCGTCTCAGCGCCGGCCTGACCAGGATTTGCACCGGCAAGCGCCATAACGACTGTTGCAAAAGCAAGGTATTTCATCGGGGGAAACCTGGGATCCGGACGTTACTTTGTGTCTGACATATGCAATCTGGGGAAGGTTCAATAGACACGCGGGAAACACCTGACAGGCGCGCGGAATCGTCCTAGAAGGGCGGCTTCGCAACTTCTGTCGCGTGCACTTACGTGCCGTAACCTTGATCGTCATGTCCACGATATCATCCAACAAGCCCTATCGCGTCGGCCGTTCCCGTACCGGTCTTGGCCTTTTCGCCACCAAGCCGATCAAGAAAGGCACCAAGATCATCCGTTATTTCGGGCCATTGCTCGACTCGAAGAAGAAGGATGAGGACGCGATCGAGAACAAATATCTGTTCGAGCTCACCAACCGCTGGACCATCGACGGCTCGATCCGCGAGAACGTCGCGCGCTATATTAACCACGCCTGCAGGCCGAACGCGGAATCCGACGTTCGCCCACGCAAGCGCAAGGTGTTCATCCGCGCCATCAAGGACATCGAGCCGGGCGACGAAATCAATTACGATTACGGAACCGACTATTTCAAAGCCTATCTGAAGCCGATCGGCTGCAAGTGCGATGCCTGCGAGAAGAAGCGCAAGAAGAAGCGCGCGGAGGCGAGGGCGGAGCGGGTGCGGCTGAAGGAAAGGGCCGAGCGGAAGGCACAGCGCAAGGCCGAGAAGCTCGCCGAGGAGCGGGCCAGGCAGCGGAAGGCGAAGAAGGCTGCCAAGGCAAACGGCAAGCTCGTCAACGGCACGGCGCTGAACGGCAGTCACCTCAATGGTCACAGCCTGATCAACACGGCGGGCAAGAAGGCTGCCTCGTCGAAGCGGGGCACCGCTCGGGCGCTGAACGCCTGATACCCACGTCGCCCGAAGACGCTCTAGCGGCTCGGCCGGTGCGCCGCGCGTGGCAACGGGGAATTGCCGAAATCCAGCGTCGAGCGCTGGATGATCGTGCCGTGCTCGTCGATGACGAGACGGAAACGCTTGCTCCCCGAGAAGAATGTGAGGCGATGGCGTCCCTGATCGGCGTCGAGCCCGCGCTCCGAACGCGTCGTGATTGCGCCCGAGCGCATCCCGGCCTGCAGCAGCGGAACCGCGATGCCGAGGCCTTCGGCGACGATATTGGCGTCGACCTCGAACGCGCCGTCCGCGAATGTGATCGTCGTCATGATGCCCTCGCGGGATGGTGGACGGGACGCGGCACGTAGGCGCATTCGGCGAGCGTCGTCCCGTCGAGCTCGCGCATGAAGGCCTCGCGCGCCGCGGCAAGCTTCGCCTTTAGCCGGCAGCGCGGCAGCAGCAGGCAGTCTCCGCCATCATCCCTGAAACATTCGACCAGCGCGCTGCCGCCTTCCAGCGCGCGCACCACCTCGCCGAGGGTGATGGTCTCCGCCGGCCGCGCCAGCGAAAAGCCGCCGCCGGCGCCTCGCTGGGTGGCAATGAAGCCGGCCTCGGCAAGATCGCGCACCACCTTGGCGAGGTGGTTGCGGGAAATGTCGAACTCGGCTGCGATCTCGCTGGTGGCGAACGACCGGTCCGGCTCGCCGGCCAGCCGCATCAGGGCGCGGAGCGCAAAATCCGTGAACGATGTCAGGCGCATGGAAGCCCTTCGAAATCAGCACTTGGCGGATCAGCTATAGCAGGCTAAATAGGTATTTGAAATGCATATTTAGGGTGAGCCATGACAGGAGCAGAGCGCCGCGAGCAGATCACCGCCGGGATTGTCGCGCGGACCGGGATCACCGAGGCCATGATCGAGCAGCTGGTGCACGCCTTCTACGCCGAGGTCCGCAAGGACCCGATGATCGGGCCGGTGTTCGAGAGCAGGATCAGCAATTGGGCGCCGCATCTGGCCCAGATGTGCGCGTTCTGGTCCTCGGTCGCGCTGATGACTGGGCGCTATCACGGCACGCCGATGGTCAAGCATATGCCGCTGCCGATCGACGCCGCGCATTTCGACCGCTGGCTCGAACTGTTCGAGGCGACCGCAGCCGAGCTGTGCCCGCCCGCGGCGGCGGCGCATTTCATCGATCGCGCGCGGCGCATCGCCTCGAGCCTCGAGATGGGCGTTGCCGGCGGGCAGGGCGTGATGCTGGCGGTCGGCGAGCGTTACAGGCGAAGCGAAGCAGGAGCAGTGCAATGAGGAACAGGGCGAAGGCGATTGCGCGCGCCATCGACGGCGCATGGTTTCATCAGGATCAGGCCGATCCGTTCTCCGGCAGCAGCCTGGTGCCGATGCTGATCATCGGCATGGCGCTGACCTTTGCCGGCATGATCGTCGCGGTGGTGCTGAGCTGACAGAAACAGCCGCCGCGTTTGCCGCGACGGCCGCTCGTCACGTCTGGCATTCGGTTTACGCCGCGACCGCCTCACCGCTGCGGCGCAGCCCGACATATTGCAGCTCGGCGAAGGCGCCGGTGGCGATCGCCTGGGCGAGGATCACGATGGTCCCGAAGAGGTTTGGCGACACCGCGCCCGACAGCAGCAGCGCGATGCTGGCGAGCGTCCAGGCCGCGTTGCCGACGACCACCAGCATCACCAGCGGCTTCGGCACCGAAATGCGCGTGCCGAGCCAGCCGACCAGCGCGGTATAGGCGATCAGGAACAGCCCGGTCTCGCGCAGCAGCGCTTCCGGCAGGCCGAGCAGCGATGCCAGCGCGCCGGCGTCGAGCACCATCGCTATGGCGGATACGCCGCTGAACACGGCGTCGGCAAGCAAAGCGCGGCGCAGCAGCTGGGATGAATGGATCATGGCAGGGTCTCCTCTGGTTGGGATGGGGGTGGTCAGCGGAACAGCGACTGCAGCTGACGCCATAGCCGGAGCGGACACAGCGCCTTGCCGACCCTCATCTCCACCGCATAGACCTGCGCGAACACGAACACGCCGGTCGCGTGCACGAGCGGCTGCGGCATGTTGAGCGAGCGCGCCAGCAGCCATGTGGCCAGATGCACCAGCCGCGGCAGCAGGACGGCGAGGGCGCGGACAAGGGACAGCATCAGCATGGTCATCTCCTGTGCCGTGGAAGATGAGCCGGCCGGCGCGCCAATTCGATTACCTCGCATGTAATGGAACGGGCGAATTCCGCATGGTAGGTTTTGCACCATGAACGCACATGCATCCATGGCGCGGGCCGAGCCCGCAAAACCCGTCCTGATCGGCGAGCACCTGCGCGAGTGGCGGCAGCGCCGTCATCTCAGCCAGCTCGACCTTGCCGTCGATGCCGAGATCTCGGCGCGGCATTTGAGCTTCGTCGAGACCGGCCGCTCGGCGCCGTCGCGCGACATGGTCCTCAAACTGGCGGAGCGCCTCGACGTGCCCCTACGCGAACGCAACGTGCTGCTGGTCGCCGCGGGTTTCGCGCCCGCATTCCCGCAACGCTCGCTGGATGATCCGGCGCTGAAATCGGCGCGCGAGGCCATCAACCTGGTGCTGAAGGCGCACGAGCCCAATCCGGCGCTGGCCTATGACCGGCACTGGAATCTGGTCTCCGCCAACCGCATGGTGGCGCCGCTGCTCGAGGGCGTGCCGCAGCGGCTGCTCGGCCAGCCCTTCAATATCCTGCGGCTTGCCTTCCACCCCGAGGGCCTCGCGCCGCGCACCGTGAACCTCGCGGAATGGGCCGCGCATCTACTGGAGCGGCTGCATCGGCAATGCGAGGCAACGGCCGATCCGGAGCTGCTCAAGCTCTATCAGGACCTGAAGTCCTATCCGATCCCGGCGCGGTCGGCCCCGATCACCACCGACAACAACGTCGCGCTTCCCTTCAAGCTCCGCCTCAATGGCGAGATCCTGAGCTTCATCTCGACCACCATGGTGTTCGGCACGCCGGTCGACATCACGCTGCAGGAACTGGCGCTGGAGACCTTCTTCCCGGCCGATGAGCTGACCGCCGAGCGGATGCGGCAGATGGCAGCCAGTATGAAATAGCGGCTTGTCTTGGGGCGCGTTCGGCCTACCTTTGGGGTTCCATTTCCGCCGGGAACCCGCCATGAGCGATCTGAAGCCGCTTCGCCTCGACATCGTCTCCGATGTCGTTTGCCCCTGGTGCTATATCGGCAAGCATCGCATCGAGGATGCGCTCAAGCTGGTGCCCGATGTGCCGGTCGAGGTGCATTGGCGGCCGTTCTTCCTCAACAATTGGGTGCCGCGCGAGGGCATCAGCCGCGAGGAATATCTCACCGCCAAGTTCGGCTCGGTCGAGGCCTACAAGGGCATTGCCGGCCGCGTGGTCGCCGCCGCCAATGAGGAGGGGCTCACCTACCATCCCGAGCTCGTCAAGCGGCAGCCCAACACGATCGACTGCCATCGCCTGATCCACTGGGCCGAGGCCAGGGGCAAGGCGGCTGAGATGAAGCAACGGCTGATGGAGCTGTATTTCCGCGACGGCGGCGATCTCACCGACAGCAACGTGCTGGTGCAGGCGGCAAGCGATGTCGGGCTCGATGCCGACGACGTGCGCAAGCGCCTTGCTACCGACGAAGATGTCGCCCTGGTCTCGGCGCAGGCCCAGGAAGCCGCCGAGAAGGGGATTTCGGGCGTGCCGACCTTCGTGTTTGCGCAGAAATACGCGGTGTCCGGTGCCCAGCCGGCCGAGCAGCTCGCCCGCGCCATCCGCCAGGTCTCGGCCGAGATCAACGCGCAGGCGGCGCAGTAGTCCGCAATCCACATCGAAAGCCCGGCTCACGCCGGGCTTTTTCGTTTGCCCACATCATCCATCGGAAACAATCAGGGAGACCATCATGATCTATGAGCTGCGCACCTACACGGTACGTCCAGGCGCCGTCGGCGAGATGGTGAAGGCCGCGAGCACGATCTCGCGCGATATCCGCGCCGACAATTTCGGCAAGCTGGAAGGCTACTGGATCACCGAGATCGGTCCGCTCAATCAGGTCATGCATATGTGGAGCTACGCCGATCTCAACGAGCGGACCCGGCTGCGCGCCGAGCTCGCCAAGAATCCGCGCTGGACCGGCGAGTATATTCCGGTGATCCGTCCGCTGCTGGTGCGGCAGGAGGTGCGGCTGCTCAATGCCGTCATCCCGCCGGTGGCGCCGGCGACCAAGGGCAACATCTACGAATTCCGCAACTATCGCGCCAAGCCGGTCGGCGGCGCCAAGCAATGGCTCGATCTGATCACCGGCGTGATGCCGGAACGCGAGAAATACTCCAAGATCGTCGGTCTCTGGACCACCGAAGCCGGGCAGCCCAACGAGGTCTGCCACATCTGGGCCTATCCTGATCTCAACGCCCGCGCCGCCGCACGCGGCAACGCGATGAAGGATCCGGCCTGGCTGGAATTTTTGAGCAAGGGCACGCAGGTGCTCGAGGAGATGCACTCGACCATCATGCTGCCGGCACCGCACTCGCCGTTGCAGTGACGGAGGCGATCATTCGCGTCGCGACGAGCCGAGTTGTCCCAAGCGCAAGACAGAGAGGCGGCCGGTTGAGGCGGCCTTTTCGTTTGGCATCGGGACGTCGAGAGCGCGGGCAAAAAGCCTCATCCGATGTTTCCATCAGATGAGGCTTTCGAAGCAAGGGCGCGCGCCGTCTGAGAACCAGCGCGCAGCAACGCTAGTCGGGCTAGCTGACACCAACCTGACGGCAGCAGCCACTTGTTTCCCGATGTGTCTGCATGCCTACGAAAGGGTAAACCGCATTATCCGGGCTTGCGGCGCCGGCTGCGGATGAAGCGCACGGCGTCGCGCGCGCCTTCGTAGGCGAATTTGTTCAGGGTCAGCGCGGCGTGAATGGCCGGCACCAGCGGATCGCGGCGCCGCAGCGGCAGCAAGACGTCGCCGATCGCGAAGCGGCCGCGCCAGATCGGGTCGATCATAGGGTGGCCCGGCGCCGCGGTGGAATCGGCCGAATTGATCGCGGGATCGGCGCAGAGATGGCGCGTCAGCTCCAGCGTCAACTGCGCGCCGGGCGAATGTTTCGCAAAACGCTCGTCGACGCCGATCTTGAAGAAGAAGGCGCGGTCCTGGTGGCGCACCACGATGCCGCCCGCGACCGGCGTGTCGCCCGCATGCAGCGTGATGATCTCGCAGCGGCCGGCTTCGGCCATCGTCGACGTCGCGCGGCGGATGAAGGCCGCATCGCCGGCATGCTGGCTGAGCGCCGTGCCGCGCTGGCCCTTCCAGCCACCGGCTTCGAGGGCAAGGAAAGTCTCGAGCGCCGTCGCAACCTCGTGCGGCGTGCGGGCGACATCGAAGCGCACCGTACCGTGGTCGGACAGGCGATGGTGCTGCCGGCGCAGTTCCTTCAGCTTCTTAGGCCCGAGCGCGTCGCGCAACAATTCGTCGGCATCGCGCGTCGCATCGAGCTGGGCGCGCTGGTAGGCGCTCAGTATGCGCGGCTGCAACCCGTCTCGCGCCAGCACCGCGCGGATCGCCGCCATGGCCGGGCCCTCGAGCGACATGGTGCGCAGGATCAGTGCATGCGCGCCCGCATTGCGCGCCTGCCGCAGCATCTTGCCCACCGCTTCCTCGGCGGCGTCGCGGTCGAGCAGCGGCGTGCACAGCGTGCCATAAGGTTCGGCGCCGACCAGCGCGGGCAGGGGAATGCGGTAGATCCGCCGCATCGGAACGACCGGCAACAGCCCGATCAATTGCCCGGCATCGCCTGCGGTGCTGAGCAGCGCCGCGCCGGTGCGGCCGCGCGCGGAGGCATCGACCGCCAACTCCCAGTCGGGCTGATAGTAGCCGTTGGCCTCGATCGCGCGCGCGGCAAGCGCACGCCATGCATTGAGCGGCGCGGCCGACAGCGGCGGCAACGTGCGATCGTCCGTGGCATCCCTGCGCGATGCACGGTGGATCATTGCCTGGTCAGCAATATCGGCCACGTCCCTGTTTCCCCACTCCACGAGGCCGATTGGCCTTGCGTTCGTCAGGGCAACGCTAGCGGTAAGAAATGGAAAATGCCGTTGAGGCCATCAGGCAATTTGAGCGGTCGTGTTAACGGGCCGTTCAGCATACCCGGCCGGCCTGGCCGGCTCGCCGGCTCAAGCGCCAAGGCTGGGCTTCAAGGTTTGGCGCTCCGCTGCGCTTCCGCCGCAACGGTGCTCTCGATCGGCTCGTAACTCTGCGTCACGCAATTGTCGTCGGCCTCCACCTGCCGGCGATCGAAGATCGCGCCGTCGTTGATGAAGACGCGATAGGTCTGCGTCCCCAGGGGCTTGCCGATCACCGATGTCAGCTCGGCGCGGACGCAGGCGGTCCAGCCGGTGCCGCGCGGGTCGTGCAGCGGGGAGGAGACCCGCACATGGGTCGGCTGTGAACCGGCCGTGAACACCGAATCCAGCTTGCCCGCGACCAGCCGTTTGACGTCCGGAGGCGTCTCGAGCGGGGCCGGCTCTGTAGCCTTGACCTTCAAGGCCTCCGGCCATACCGCGTGGCTGTCCGCCAGCCCGCAGCCACTCAATATGAAGGCGGCGCCGGCCAGCAGCGCCGCCAGATGTACTTGTCCCTGTCCCATTGAGCGAATTTAATGTGCCGCCGCCAAGATTGCGCCCCCCTGGTGGCGCTGAATTCGCATCGCGCGGCGCTTTGTCGATCAACAAATGTCGAGCGACAAGTTATCGTTGGGGTAGAGGTATTACCGGATGTTGCTGCGGCGGCGGGGGAGACAGACTGACATGAAACGCTTCACGGTTGCTGCCGTCATTCTGGCGCTGCTCGCGACACCCACGCTGGCCCAGGGCCGGCGAGGGGGCGGTGGGGGCGATACGAAGACGGAGCAGAAGCCCAAGGTCGACGAGAAGGCCTACAAGGCTGCGCTCGATCGGATCCCCGAGCCCAAGGAGAAATACGATCCCTGGGGCGTCACCAAGCCGGCAGCCGATCCGGCCAAGAAGCCGAAATAGCCGGGCTCGCGAGATCTCTGCGGCTATTCGACGCCCGAACCGGCGTCGGTCGGCAGCACATTGCCGCACGGCATGAACCTTGGCCTGACGGCATCCGACCCATCTTCGATGTCATTGTCGGAGGCCGCCATGCTTCGCCGTTCGCTCCTCAGCCTGATCGTTCCGGCAGCGATCCTGCTCGGCGCCGTGCCGGCGGCGGCGGAAAACCGGCTGGCGCTGGTGATCGGGCAGTCGGCCTACAAGTCGGTGCCCGCGCTGCCGAATCCGGCCAACGACGCCAGGGCTGTCTCGCAGATGCTGACCGATGCCGGATTTGCAGTCACGGCCGCATCGGACCTGTCGCAGGACGAGATGCGCGCGCGGCTCAGCGATTTCGCCGGCCAGGTGGCCGCGAAGGGCGCCGACACCGTGGCGCTGGTGTTCTATGCCGGGCATGGCCTGCAGATCGACGGCGAGAACTATCTGGTGCCGGTCGATGTCGATCCGAAGCGCGAGGCCGATATCCCGATCCAGGCGGTTCGGCTCAACGACATCCTGAATACCTTGACCTCGGTGCCGAGCCGGATGCGCATCGTGCTGCTCGATGCGTGCCGCAACAATCCTTTCCCGGAGCTCAGCAAGACCGCGGGGCACGGGCTGGCCATCGTCGATGCCAAGGTCGGCTCGCCCGGCACGTTTGTCTCGTTCTCGACCTCACCGGGCGCGGAAGCCGAGGACGGCAGCGGCGCCAACAGCCCCTACACGACCGCGTTGCTGGCCTCGGCCAAGGAGCCGGGCATCCCGATCGAGGACACCTTCAAGCGCGTTCGCCTGGCGGTGAACAAGGCAACCGACGGCCGCCAGACGCCGTGGGACTCGTCCTCGCTCACCGACGACTTCCGTTTCATGTCGGGTGCTGCGGCGTCGCCCGCAGCGCCGCCGCCGCCGGCCGCGGCCAAACGCACCGTCGACGATTGGAAGCGCGAATTGCAGGGCAAGCCGATCGAGGCCGCGAACGAGCTGATGGTTGTCGACGGCACCGACGAATCCTATGAAGCCTTCGCCGCGATCTTCGCCGGTACGCCACGCGGCCTGCAGGCACGCGACTGGCTCGACCGGCATCGCCGCATGGTGGCGTGGAATAGTGCTGTTCTCGCCAACACGGCGGCGGCCTATCGCGGCTTCCTCGCGCAATATCCTGACACCGACCTGACAGCGACCGCGCGCAAGATGATCGAACGGCTGCGCTACCGTCCCGATCCGGCACCCGCCGTCGCGCTCAGCGTGCCGGCGACCAACGTCGCGCTGACGGCGCCGACCTGTCCCTGCAACGCCACGCCGCCGCAACAGCCGCTGCAGCAGAGGGCCAACGTGCCGGTGAAAAAGCGGGCCGATCCCGATCCGCCGCGGCGCGCGGGCAAGCGCCCGCCGCGCGTCGTGGTCGAGGACGACGTCGTGGTGGTGCGCCGTCTGCCTCCAACCGTGGTCTATGAGCCTGCCGGACCGCCGATCGGAATCGGGATCGGCATCGGTGGCGGCGGTGGTTATCGCGGCAACTACGGCGGCGGCTATCGCCGGGGTGGATACTGACGCGCCGATCGCGTAAAGGCTTTCCCCGCATGAGATGCGGCGCCTGATGATCGCATCTTGGGGGAGGACGCGATGCGGTCGCTGCTTTGCCTGCTTGCCGCGCTGCTGCTATGTGCTCAGCCGGCGCGCGCCTGGGAATATTGGGGCGGCGACCGCGGCGGACAGCGCTTCTCGCCGCTAACGCAGATCACATCAGACAATGTCGACACGCTGGTGCGCGGCTGGGAATTCCGCACCGGCGATCTCGATACTCGCCCGCCCGAGGTGATGAAGCGCACCAAGTTCGAGGTGACGCCGCTGTTCGTCGAGGACAGCCTGATCCTCTGCACGCCGTTCAACGAAGTGATCGCGCTCGATCCCGGCACCGGTGCGCAGAAATGGCGTTTCGATCCGAAGATCAGCATGGCTCAGCGGCCGGCCAATCGCTTTGTCTGCCGCGGCGTCGCGCACTGGACGGATGAACGTGCGGCGGAGGGCGCGGCCTGCAAGTCACGCATCTTCACCGGCACCAACGACAGGCGCCTGATCGCGCTCGATGCCAGGACCGGCAAGCCCTGCGCCGATTTCGGCAACGCTGGTGAGATCAAGATCGACGTTGGGATGAAGCTGGAATGGCCGGGCGAGTTTCAGATCACGTCGGCGCCGGTGACGGGACGCGGCGTGGTCGTGGTCGGGTCCGCGATCGGCGACAACCGGCGGGTCGACGCGCCGCTCGGCGCGGTGCGCGCCTTCGATGCGCGGACCGGCCAGCCGCGCTGGAGCTTCGATCCGCTCGTGCACAATGGCGTCGAGGCCGGCCACAGCAATGTCTGGGCGCCGATGTCGGTGGACGAGGAGCGCGGCCTGGTGTTCCTGCCGACGACTTCGCCCAGTCCGGACTTCTGGGGCGGCAAGCGCCCCGGCAATGACGAGCACGCCAATTCCGTCGTCGCGCTGCGCATCGAGACCGGCGAACTCGCATGGGCATTCCAGACCGTGCATCACGACGTCTGGGACTACGACCTGCCGGCGCAGCCGACGCTGGCGCGGATCGACACCGGCGATGGTCAGCACGACGTCGTCATCCAGCCGACCAAGCAGGGCTTTGTGTTCGTGCTCGATCGCGACAACGGCAAGCCGGTGTGGCCGGTGGAAGAGCGCGCGGTGCCGCAGAACGGCGCCGAGGGCGAGAGGCTGTCGCCGACGCAGCCGTTCCCGACCCATGTGCCGCCGCTGCTGACGCAGCGGATGACGACCGATGATGTCGCCGGCCTGCTGCCGGGCACCGGGAGCTCGGCTTGCGAGACGCTGCTCGCGCAATCCCGCAATGAGGGCCTTTACACGCCGCCGTCGACGCAAGGCACCGTGATCTATCCGATGACCGGCGGCGGTGTGAACTGGGGCGGCGCGGCGTTCGATCCGGTCAATCAGATCCTCTACGCCAATGTCAGTCATGCGGCGCACATCGTCACACTGATTCCGCGCGACCAGGCCAAGGGCTTCAATCCGCCGCCGGGTCATGAATTCGGCCAGCAGGAAGGGGCGCCGTTCGCGATGTCGCGGGCGCTGGCGAAGTCGGCGGTCGGGTCGCCCTGCAACAAGCCGCCATGGGGCGAGACGGTGGCGGTCGATCTCAAGGCCGGCAAGATCCTCTGGCATGCGTCGGTCGGCACCAGCGAGGATCTCGCGCCGCTCGGCATCGCGCTCAACACCGGCACGCCGCTGGTCAACGGCGTCGCGATCACCGCGGGCGGCCTGGTGTTCACCGGCGCGATGGATGCCTATCTGCGCGCGTTCGATGCCAGGTCGGGCAAACAGCTTTGGCTCGGCCGGCTTCCGGTGCCCGGCGTCGCCAATCCGATGACCTATCTCTGGAAGGGCGAGCAGTACGTCGCGATCGGCGCCGGCGGCCATTCCGAGGCCGGCACATCGATCGGCGACAGCGTGGTGGCATTTCGACTGCCGCGTCAGGGCGAGGGGGCATCGTTGTGGACTCGCCTGTTCGACTGGCCCGGCGGGCGGTTCACCGCCAAGGCTGTGGCCGCCGGACTCGTGCTCGTGGCCCTCATTGCGCTGTTGTGGCGCTGGCGGCACAGCCGTCGCTCGCGATCCGCTTAGGTGCTCCCTGCTGCAGGTGCGCGCCTCCAAAATATCGAAAACAACCCCATGCAAAGTAGCCGGCGGCTGCCGGCGTTCGAAAAGCAACTTGACACGTCGGGCAACTCAGGGTTACTTTTCTACTATTCCGAAATGATGCAAGCGTCGCCTCGCTGCGCTAAGGCGCGATGAATTCTGGTTGAATCGGCCTGGCGGCATTCGGTGCATCTCCCCCCGCAACCGGCAGGGCAATCGCATTTGGGAAAAATCTGGCGAGAAGCGGCCCTGCGGCCCATCCTTCGAGACGCCCGCCTTTGGCGGGCTCCTCAGGATGAGGTCTTGTTTAGCGGCACAATAGTAGACCCTCATGGTGAGGAGCGCCGCTTGCGGCGCGTCTCGAACCACGAGGCCGAGTACGTGCGCAACCGCCCAAGGGACATATGCGATTGCCCTGCCCCGCAACTGGAGAGGGAGCGCAGGTTCTTTGCGGATGCAATTGAACCTGGGGCGTGGACTCATAATTCTAAGATGTCGCTTCCGAGAGGAAATGCGGACACGCGGCGCAGACCGCGGGCATGTCACCTAGTGGACCAACTTCGCCGCCTCTGACTGGTCCGGTGTTGGGTGCAGTCCGGACTTCTCATCAACGATCCTCGACCGCCGCATTTGACCCATTGCCGACATTCGGAGTTTTCAAAAATTTGCACGTTTTGTTGGTGTTTCGGACAGATTTCACGTCTAGGATGCGCGCATTGCGATCAGAGACCGCCGAAGTGTCCGCAGAACCGTCAGACATCATCGAAAGATTTCCCGGCCCAATTGTCCTAGTTCCGTCGCGCGTCAAATGGTTGCTCATGACGCTAGGCTCGGGATTAATGACCGCGAGCGGCGTCTTTGTGATTTGGATTGCTCTTTCTCGATCTCCTGGAAATGCTGGCATTGGACTGGCGATGGGTATTGCGGGAGTGCTCTTCTTCGGTACTGCCGGCATCGTGAGCATACTTGCTCTTCAACCTGGTGCGTGCTCGCTGAGCCTCAATCAGGCAGGTTTTGAAG
>NZ_JAQOSR010000194.1:0-14754 GCF_046718885.1 Bradyrhizobium sp. UFLA01-814
CGTAATCGGCGATCGATTTTCGGTCGACCTCGTCACCGGCGGTCGGCGCCGATCGCGACGACGAGGTGCCGCCCGATTCCCCGGACGGCAGGTCTGACGGGCGCCTCTTCGTTGGCAATGCGGTTCCGGAGCACATAAATACGCCGCCTGCTTGAAATGAGCGCAGGCGGCGGGTTTCCAGCCCCGAGAGGGAAACGCAAAATCCCGGTGACGATTAGTCTAAGCAGATTAGGTTAAAGTTCATCCGATGCCGCGCTGGCGGCGCTGGAGGTCTGAAGACGGCCGGACCGATCTGCCGGTCGATCCGGATACGCAGGCGTGCGCGCGGCCGAAGGACCGCGTGCGCCGGGACAGGGAGCGTAGCGTGCCCCGTTCTTCTGTGAATTGAGCTGCGTCGCCGTATCAGCTCTCAGGAAACGGACACCACCCGCAGATTGTTGGTCGCTCCTGGTTGACCAAAGGGGGATACCGGCGACGGTCACCGACAAATCAGCCTTGTTCGGCTGCAAGCGTGATCACCCGTCAAACCGCTCCGACCCGTTGGTAGAAATCTTATGAAGCTTGCGCGATTGGCGGAAGAGAGCGGGAGTCGAACCCACCAAAGACAGGCTCGCTGCCTCACCCGGATTTGAAGTCCGGACGCCCCACCGGGGACGATTCTCTTCCATTATTCGGCTCGGACGAATGCACCAGCGGACCGAACAACTCCAGCCGATGCCGGTTGACCCGGCGCAGATCGTTGCGGTTGAGAGTGAGGCCGTGCCGGTCAAAGAAATTGAGGACCTGAATCGCAACCTTTCGTCCGTTCGTAACCCGATCGCGAAACTGCGCCGCGGTGAAGCGACCGTCCCTAGCGTCCGCGGACAGATCAGCTACGATCTGAACCATTTCGCCGACAGTTGCGCGTAGAAAAAAATGATCCATCGCGACTTCGTCAACGCGCCCCATTCGAGCAGCCAGTTTCAGAAGCTTTCGTATATTGCGTTCCGGTCGTTCGACGGCTGTCGCGATATCGCGAACTCGCGGCGGCCGAAAGCGGTTGTCGCCGCCGAGTATCGGTTCGATGATCGCCCATGATTCCTCATCCTCTGGCGACATGCGCGCGACGTGAGAGGCGAGCCGGACGAAAGCTCCATCCAGCACCAAACTGCCCGCGGCCGCTAGACGTGTTAGCGCTAGGCCGAACGGAAGTGGATCAAGGCGTAACTCTAGCAGTAGTCTCAGTTTCTCTCGGCCGATCCCCTGCAAGTCAGGGTTCTCTGCGTGAAAGGTCGCGAGTTTATCTGCGACATCGTGCTCGAACCGATCCCAATATTCAGGAGCGAGAACAAACCTTGCCGACGCGGTTTCCAAGACGGTAAGATCTAACTCGTCGATTAGGCGCCGCTCTTCGCTTTCTGGTCGCGCCCTGTCCCTCATGAAGTTCGAAATGTCCCAAACAAACGGCGGGTTCGTCAGTAGCGCCGATAATGCACGGGTATGGTCGGGCAAACCCAGTGCTGCACGTTGAGCTTGGCGTTCGGACGTTCGGCGATGCCGACTGGGCGCGCGCAGATCGATGAACCGACCGCCGCCGACGGTCCGTCTGGCGGACACGTCACGGATCACAAAGCGGTCGAGGATTGCGGCGGCGATGGGGCGATCGAGGACGAGTTGAACATCCGCTTGCATACCCGGCGCCAGCGGCTCGTCGCTGAGCAACGCTATATGGGCTCCTACCTCGGTCGAGGCGTGATGGAGTCTGACTGGAAGCCATTGCCTAATTGCTTTCGGCTCGCTCGGCAATAGACGCAGGCTGGCGTCGATTCGACACGTCGGCGCGTGCAGGTCCGCATCTACCACGACATCGCCGCGGCGAAGATTTTCCTTGGTGATTCCGTCGCCGACAAGGTTGAGCGCACAGCGGTCTCCAGCGCGTGCAGACTTTGCCGAACGATTCTGGACATGCATCGAACGTATTCGTGCGTAAAGTCCGGTCGGGCTCACCATGAAATGGTCGTCGATCAACGCGCATCCTGAAAGTACCGTTCCCGTAACGACCACGCCAACCCCGGTCAGCGTGAACGACCGGTCGATGGCCATGCGGAAGCGTCCTTCCGCCGAACGGCGAGGCATTTCATTTGATGCAGCCACCAGCCTCTGTCGCAATTCACCAACGCCTTGACCAGTGAGCGCAGATACTGGAACCAATTCAGCATTCTCGAGCGTCGTTCCTTTGAGCACGTCGCGGAGTTGCTGGGACACTTCAACAATCCGCTCGGGCGCCACGGTGTCAATCTTGGTAATAGCGACTATGCCGCGCCCTATTCCGAGCAGGTCGATAATTGCAAGGTGTTCGCGGGTTTGCGGCATCAGGCCGTCGTCGGCGGCAACAACCAAAAATGCGAAGTCGATGCTACTCGCACCGGCAAGCATGGTGTGGACCAGACTTTCATGACCGGGTACATCGACAAAGCCGAGAATATCTCCATTTTCGCTCGGCAGATACGCGAAGCCGAGGTCGATGGTGATCCCGCGCACCTTCTCTTCCTTCAATCGGTCTGTGTCGATTCCAGTCAGGGCTTTGACTAGAGTTGTCTTTCCGTGATCGACATGACCCGCCGTCCCTATAATCATGGCAGTCTCTCCCGGCGACCGCGGTTACGCCCCTTCAATGTCGAGCGTGGAAACGAGGAAAATGAAGCCGCTTTCGTCGTCCAGGCAGCGCAAATCCAGCAGCAATCCGTTGTCAACGACCCGACCGATCACTGGGACCCGCAATCCGCGGAGTGCCGCTGTCAGCTGATCCAGAGATGTGTTGTCGCGGCCGCGAATGACGAGACCAGCGCTCGGAATGACGTCGAGGGGCAAAGCGCCAGAGCCAACCTGGCTGTCACAATCGCATGTCTCGACGACATAGTTTGCATTCAGAACTCTCGCCAACACTGGCTGCAGCCGCTCGGCCTGAGCTTTGATGTCAGCGGGAGGTCGCGCAAGCCAACGTAAGGTCGGTAATCGTTCGGCCAGACGATCCGGGTCGCGATAGAGCTTCAGGGTTGCCTCGATGGCTGCCAGCCTGATCTTGTCAACGCGAAGCGCTCGCTTCATCGGGTTGCGATTTATTTTGGCGATCAGCGCCTCTTTCCCGACGATAAACCCAGCTTGCGGCCCGCCAAGCAGCTTGTCACCCGAGAAGGTAACGATGCCGGCGCCATCGGCGACGGCTTCGCGAACCGTGGGTTCTCGATTGAGACCGTAGCGGGCCAGATCCACGAGCGTGCCCGAACCGAGGTCATGCATAAGCGGGACGGCCGTGTCAGCTAGGACTGTGGCAAGCTCTCCGCCTGCGACTTCGGCGGTAAACCCCTGTATGCGGTAATTCCAGGTGTGCACCTTCAGCACGACGCCTGTGCGGTCGGTGATGGCTGCTAGATAATCCGTGGCGTGAGTTCGGTTAGTTGTGCCTACTTCGACCAACATCGCGCCTGCGCGCACCATGATGTCAGGCATCCGGAAAGCTCCGCCGATCTCGATTAATTCGCCGCGAGAGACGATGGCCTCACGGTCGAGCGCGAGCGTGTTCAGGCATAGCAGAACGGCAGCAGCGTTGTTGTTGACGACGGTCCCGTCCTCGGCCCCAGTCAAATCGCAAAGCAATTCTCGTACGTGATCGTCGCGTTCTCCACGCTTTCCTGTGTCGAGGTCGAACTCCAACGCCGTCGCGTCGCGCATCACCGAAATAGAAGCCTCGATTGCTGCTTGAGACAGAACCGCCCGGCCTAAGTTGGTGTGAAGGACGATGCCGGTCAGGTTGAAAAGGGGACGCAATGTCGATTGATCTCGGCGCTCAAGCAGTACGAACGCGTTCTGCACGATATCCTTTTCTGACCGTGCCGCTGGTCTTCCGCTCTTCATATCCTGGCGGACACTGTTAAGGACGGCCCGCAAGGCGTCCGTAGCCGCCTGCCGCCCGAAGCGCTCCCGAAGCTGGGAGGTCTCGGCGGCGGCCAACAAAGAGCCAACGGAAGGGAGATCCCTAAGTGTCCTCATTCGCCGCAGGGTGCTGAAAGAAGGATGGTATTTTTGTCGCAAACTCTTCGTGGTTGCAACGTCCTTTTTGGCGAGGCCTCAGGCCACTTGGGTTTTGCTCAAACAGAGATAGCGGCCAGGCGAGATATTTGAGGTCGCTTGCTAAAGTTCTGCGGGGCAATTGACCTTTACTCGATTGCTGACCTATAGTTGCAAAATGGCTTTGTCGGAGGCTCCCGCGTGTCGGGGCTTGTGGCGCATTATTGCCAGCGTTCTTATCGGTGCGTTTGTCCTGTCGCCGCCGAGAGTTTTCGCGATTGAGTTTTTTAATCCGAAGTCGGGGCCTGCTCCACCACTTGCGTTGACCGCAGCCGACGGTTCAAGCGTCATATTGAGACCCTTCGAATATAGCGTGACCGTCGTCCATTTCTTCGCAACGTGGTGCAAGCCGTGCCTCACGGAAATGCCGGCGCTTGAGCGTTTCGCAAAGCGAATCGATTCGTCGTCGGTCCGCATTTTGGCAGTTTCAGTAGCCGAACCCGCTCTTCGCGTGCGCCGATTTGTTCAATCTACTCCTTCGTCCATTCCGATCTTGCTCGACCGGGATGGTGCGGTCGCCAAATCTTGGCATGTGGCCAACCTTCCCTCGACCATTGTCCTGGGTCGAAGACTCGAGCAGCGGTTGGCGGCCGAACGAGAGGTTGATTGGGACGGAATCGAGACCACTCAATTTCTTGATGCGGCAAGTAGCACAGACGAGCGAAGCGGCGTCAAAGTTGGAGGCGAGGAAAAGAGATGACGTCAACGCTAAGCCGACGGACTTTGATGAAAGCGGCTGCGATGTGCGGAGCGCCGGCGATCGTTCCCACGTCCCTGCATGTCGATGAACTCTTTGTCCCCAGAACTCAACTATGGCGTCGATTTGAGGTCGTAACCCGCGTCGAATTGACCACCCCTGTGGGCAAGTCGCAAGCATGGATTCCTTTGCCATCCGTCAACGAGAGTGAATGGTTCCAATCGAACGGAAGTACGTGGCGAACTAACGGTCGTGCCAGCGTACACATTGATGCGATAAGCCAAGCGCAGATGCTCCACGTTCAATGGGACAAAAAGGAGGAATCTCCGGTCATCGAGGTGACGAGCGCGATCGCGGCCCGCGACCGAGTCATCGACCTTACGGCGCCGGGCACCGTGCAACCACTATCTATGGCCGAGCGGGAATACTGGCTGTCGGGAACCGACCTGATTCCGGTTGACGGGATCGTTCAAGAGACGTCGGTCCAAATCGTTGCAAATGCTCGATCGGACATCGAAAAGGCTCGAGCCATCTACGATTGGATCGTCGAAAATAGGTATCGGCGAGCCGAGACGCGCGGCTGCGGCACCGGGGATGTGGCCGCTATGCTGAAATCGGGCAATCTCGGCGGCAAATGTGCCGATCTCAATGCGCTCTTCGTGGGTCTCGCTCGCGCCGCCGAGATTCCGTCGCGGGATATCTACGGCCTACGCCTGGCGCCATCTCGCTTCGGCTATGTGAGCCTCGGTGCAAATTCCACGAACGTGACAAAAGCCCAGCATTGCAGGGCAGAAGTCTTCCTCGATCGCTTCGGATGGGTCCCCGTTGATCCTGCCGACGTTCGCAAGGTGATGCTGGAGGAGCCACCAGGTAATCGTCTCGCCGACGATCCAAAGGTCGCGACAGCGCGCCGGGCACTGTTTGGTTCTTGGGAGACCAACTGACTCGCCTGCAATTTCGCGCACGATCTTAGCTTGCCCGGATCGAAAGGACCGAAGATCGGCTTTCTCATGTACCCTCAGGCGGAAACTGATGATCTGAGATATGACAGCCTTGATCCAGAAAACTTTCGATATGTCATTCACGCCAAGGAAGCTTCGGCAATCTAGCAAGTAAACCGCGTCCGCTTTATCGAACGATTCCGCAAAGCTGGAGGTTACCATGAACATTCCACAAATCTCTCTGACCAGCCTTGCGCATGGTGGAGGTTGTGGCTGCAAGCTCGCACCATCCGTGCTGCGGCAACTAATGTCCAGTCAACCATCCACGCTCCCCTATAGCCAGTTGCTCGTAGGCACTGAAACAAGCGACGATGCCGCCGTCTGGTTGTTGGATGATCGTACATGCATTATCGCAACAACCGACTTCTTCATGCCCATGGTCGACGATCCATTCGATTTCGGGCGAATTGCTGCGACTAACGCAATCTCGGACGTATATGCCATGGGTGGTTCGCCGATCATGGCTTTGGCGATTCTCGGAATGCCGATTGATAAGCTGCCGCCCGAGTCCGTGCGCATGATTCTGGATGGTGGCCGGGCAGTTTGCGCAGAAGCCGGCATTCCAGTCGCAGGCGGCCATTCAATCGATTGTCCTGAGCCGGTTTACGGTCTGGCGGTTATCGGCACATGCCAGCGCCACAACTTAAGGCGGAACGCCGACGCCAAGGCGGGCGACACGATTATTCTGACTAAGCCTTTAGGTGTTGGCGTGTACTCGGCAGCTATAAAGAAGGGCATGCTTCCGATTGAGCGATATGCGGAGATGGTTTCGACCATGACCAAGCTCAATCGTGTTGGTGCAAAGCTTGGGACAGATGGGAGCGTTCACGCTATGACCGATGTTACAGGTTTCGGCTTGCTTGGCCATGCTCTCGAAATGGCACAAGCTGCTGATCTGAGCGTGAAGATCGATTGGAAGACCTTGCCCTTCCTGATTGATGCCGCAGATTTGGCGAGAAACGGCTTCATCACTGGTGCATCTAAGCGCAACTGGTCAAGCTACGGCGAACGCGTTTGGCTCCCGCCAAACTTTCAAGACTGGGAACGAGACCTGCTCACCGATCCGCAGACCTCCGGCGGACTATTGATCGCGTGCGCGTCCGACGAAGCAAGCCGGTTGGCGAGCTTTATTGCGGCCGAGGGATACCCGGCTGCTCGTATAGTAGGTCGCTTTGATCGCGGCCCCGCCGGCGTTTTCGTCGAGCAATGAAGGCTCTCAACTAGGCAGAATGGACTATATCTGCGGATCGCTCCTGTGCATCGGAGAGTTCCATCGTTTGCCGATCAAGCTAATCGAGAGCGTACAGGTGCCCCGCCCCGTGCGGCACCTTTGAGAATCGAGTCGTGCCTGCCAGAACGACGGGGATTGCCGTCGGGGCACGGTCTCTCAACTACGAGAACTCTTGCGGCCTACAGTTAGGCCGCAAGAGTATGCGCTTTCACTATCGAGGTTTGGGTATCCACTCGAGGCCCTTTGGATAGACCTGCATGTCAGCAGCAATCGCTGTCATGCATGCCCGATTGTGAAACTGCACATAGACCATCGTCTGGTCCACTGAGTGCATAACTCTTTCGGGCAGCGGTGCTCTGCCGGATAGTACAATCGATGCGAAGCCTCCCTTTTGAGCGGCCGACAGTACATTTCCGAAAGCATCGATGGTGCGGTCAGTCTCGATTTGGAGGATCCTGAGATCCCCCCTTAGGTTCTCGAGCAGTTCCTTGAAGTTTGCTCCGATGGGCCCATAGTTTATTGAGACGCCCGTTCCGGCACCAATGTTGGCGAAGCGGGTACTGGTCAAGCTCACTCTTTCTATCGGAGGATGAGCCTTCAGGATTCGTTCCAAGGCGGTGTCGTGCTCAGGGATCGCCTGGTTGTCGCGCTCGATTTCGATAAGCTTCCCGATCTGATCGTAAGCCCTGTCCATCTCCGCACGGGAGTCTCTGAGCTTTTGCAATGCCCTCTCAAGGATCGGCATCGCATCTTGGCCCTTGAGATCTGCGAGCACGCCCTGCTCAAGCCAGTGGTCGGCTTCCGTCTGGGCGCCCAGCATCCGGACATTGATCATCTCGGATTCATCGAACGCGGTTTCGTAGAACCTCAGCGTGACAGACCTGTCAACGTAGAGGCGGTGTCAGGCATAGGCGTGAGCAGACGCATCCCGTGTCCAGATGGCGAATAGAGCAATAATTGCAAATGCCAGATAAGCTCTTTTCACGTTTACCTCCATTCGGTTGACCCATTGAAGTCCTTTGTAACCTGTAGCGATCTTAGAAACTTGATCACGGCAGTCTTTTCGTTGTCCGGTAACGTCAGAAACGCTTGTTTCACCTCCTTCGCCTCGCCAGAGTGGTGTATGATGGCTTCTGACAATGTCGTCAGATCACCGCGATGCCCGTAGGGCGCCGACGTACCCGCATCCCAGAGTTTCGAGGTAAGAAACTGGTTGGTCGGGACGAAATCTTGCCGAAGTGTTTCGTTGCAGAAGAAGGGTTCATCGTCATCGCATATGACGTGACGCTTGAGGTCTGTATATGCGGCAACGAACGGTGCTCCAGTCGCGTCTTTGAACAGTGCACTGTCGTCGGAAAATGGAAGCGGGATCGCGATTTGGCCACCAACATCGGTCGGGACAACGGCTCCCGGCCTGTTGTAAGGATTGGGCTCAAAAAACCAGAGCGATCGGAGTGGAAGTCTCGGGATGTGACAGCTTCCGCAGCCGATTTCACCGAAGCGAATTTCTCCAAGAGTTACCGCCTCGACATCTGCCACCGTTGTCGGTTTCACGCGGCTGGGCGCGGGCAATGTCGCCTGGAAGGCGGATAGCGCGCTGACTTGCCCAACCGAAAACTCGTCAGCCACGCCGTCGCCGTCGAAGTCAGTTGTTCCAGTTCTTGGCCATCCGAACCGTTCGACTACCTGAATGCCATGATGCTGGTTCAATGCAAAAATAGTAAACTCGCGTAATGAGACAGCGACGCCCTTCGTGCCAAACGGCTTAACGACCAGATCCGCATCCACGCCACGAACACCTTTCGTGTCAATTGTTCCATCTGGATGAGCTACGAGGTATCCGAAGTTCACGCCCTTTGTTTGCAGGTCGGCTCGAGCATCTTCTTTCGCAGTTGAAGCCTTAACTCGAGCTTGCGCTCGTAGATCGTGCAAATCCGCAGTCATCTCCTGCGCAAGCATCTCGATCGCGCCAGATCCAAACATGCCGATCGTATTTCGTTCATTGGTAATCGTAGCTGCCACACTCTCAGTAGGCGGGTCAGTGAAATGGGCGCCTACGAAAACGTTGGCTACAAAATCCCCGGTACCTCCGATGAACGGTTGGTTGTGGCATCCTGCGCAAGAATTGGCGTCTGGCCCGGCGATACGCTGAAATAGCTTGGTCGGTGGCCGGCGTATCGTCGGCTTAGAATCTCCCGTTCCCGTCGGCCGGCCCGCTCCGTCCAAGACATTGAATCGCGTCATAAATAGCTGACGTCCGTCGGCGAGAAATTCTTTTAGGGACTGTTTGCCCCTCAAAACTCGTTCGTGATTAGGAAATACGTCGATCGCAGGGGGGTCCCACAGGACGGAGCCCGCACTCGAAGCCGCAGGTAACGCCAAAACCGCGCAAGCGGCAAAGACAGCTCCGCGATGACGGGCCAACGAATACCGCTCCGAGAAGGCCTTCCTGAACATCGGTCGACCCCTAGCTTCTGCCAATGAACTATGCTCCGACGTCACGGAACCGTCAATCAGAGATTGCAGTAGCGCGGGGCTTGCAACGCAGCCGGCTAACCCTCACTGTTCGCCTGTTTACACGGCTCACGAACCCGCAGCGGCGGTTCGGGGACCAGAAGCTTTACGACGGCATCGAACTCCTGCTGAGTCGCCATGATTTCGTAGACGAGGTGGGCATCGGCCTGGCACCCTGAAACGAGGCGGTCTGGCGGCGATGGAGGCCTGAAGACGGGCCGGAGCGATCCGCCGGTCGATCCGGATAAGCAAGGCGTTCGCGCGGCCGAAGGACCGCGTGCGCCGGGGCAGGCGGCGTAGCGGGCCCGTTCTTCTATGAATTGAGCTGCGTCGCCGTGTCAGCACTCAGGAAACGGACACCACCCGCAGATTGTTGGTCGTTCCTGGTTGACCAAAGGGAATACCAGCGACGGTCACCGACAAATTCCCGCTTTGCGCGAATCCTTCGTCGACTGCGAGCGTGACCGCCCGTTCGACCGTTTCCTCATAGCTCTGCACATCGGTCGAATTGAGCCAACTCGCGGAGCTTTAGCGTGGTGACCGATCCTTATGAATTCTTGAGACGATTGTTCGCGACCGCGGCGGGGGCGGCCGATCCATCGATAAGCCTGGGCCGACATTTGCCGCGGTCGACGCGAGGACGCACCGTCATCGTGGACGCGGGCAAAGCCGCTGCGGCGATGGCTCATGCCGTCGAGCAGGAGTGGCCAGGCGAAATCTCGGGAGCGGTGGTCACCCGCTACGGGCATCGGGCGCCGACCAAACGTATCGAGGTCGTCGAGGCGGCTAGGGCCGCCGCGGAGTTCGCCGAGCGCGCGGGGGTGCGAGCCTGTATACTCGGAGATGCGATCGAGGACGAGGCGCGCGAGGTCGCTCGTGTCATGGCACCGATCGCGAAAAGCGTTGCGACCCACTCTGCACCGCTTTCTCCACCCTGCGTTCTCCTCTCGGGAGGCGAGACGAGCGTGACCGTGTGCGGTTCCGGCTACGGTGGGCGCAACGTCGAATTCCTTCCCAGCCTGGGATGCGAACTTGCTGGTCACCCGCGCATCCATGCGCTTGCGTGCGACACAGATGGCGTGGACGGAGTTGACGAGATCGCAGGAGCCATTCTGAAGCCGGACACGCCGGTCCGAGGGGCCTCTCTTGGCCTTCACCTTCGGGACAGTCTCGACCGGAACGACGGGCACACCTTCTTTCAGGCCCTCGGAGACGCGGTGGTGACCGGTCCCACCTTGACCAATGTGAACGATTTCCGGGCGATCCTGGTCATCTGACAGAGCGGCCGCCGCCCAGCGATGTGACGTTACCGCGCTTCTGTCGCCTGAACTTCCGCGCTCGCCTGCAGCTATGCGCACGTCGCGCAGCCGGGACGCTTCGGGACCATCGCCCAGATGGGGCTCTCCGGACGAACAGGAGTCACGTAGATCTGCTGATCCAGCAGCGCCGTGCCGAGGGCGTCGGCACGGTGCCGAAGGAAATAGGCCGCCGTTAGCAGCCCGGCCCAGAACGAGACGAACGCCACCGTCGGAATGGGGGCGTCGGTGGGATCGTCATCGGGGTGCAGGCACTCGGCGCAACCGTCGGTCCCGGGCACGTGGAATGATGCCATGGCGGACCAGTGCGTCGTTGCGCCGACGCCGAGCCATGCGGGCCAGGTGCGCTGCACGAGCCACCGCGAGGGGATGTCGTCCACGCCCACCAGCACGACCCCGCTCAGGCCGACCGAGTGGGCGGTCTCGGGACCAAATCGCTCCGGGATGGGCATGATCGCCAGGCCAGTTCCCGCACACATCTCTTCGAGGTCTTTGGCCTTTTGCGCACCGTCGTGGGATCGCAGCAGCAGCATGTACCGATTGAGGTTGGTCAGGTCGGCGAAGTCGGGCTCGATCACGCGGGCATGGCCAGAGACGTCCGGCAGCCGCGTCAAGGCGAAAAGCGCCGATTGGGTAATCGCGCCTCCGCTCACGCAATCGAACTCGTCGAGCGCGCTCACCATCGGCGTATCGGCCGGCGCCAGCGCGAACGTGGTGTCGGTCGAGGGCGCGAAGGTCTCCATCATCATCGCGGGGTTGCGGGCGTGGCCCACGAGCTTCCGCATCGCGATCTTGAAGGCCTCGGTCGCGGCCATCGCCGCTGCGGCCATGGCGCCCAGCGGCCATCGGCCTGCACGCCACCGAGTCGCCTTTGCCGGCGGGGCGAGCATGCCGCTCCAATCGTCCGCGTTGATGCTGATCATCGCGCCGCCGTGCAGCGACGTCCCGCTATCGCCGAGCGTGACGATGAGATCGACCGGGGAGGCCGGCATTGCGCTGGAGAACGTGATGCCCGGCAGCATGTCGCTACCAACGGCGAGCAAGCCGGTGATCACCGGGCCGGCCGGCACAGGGGGTTGCGCGCCAGCGAGTGGAATATCGGGTGCGATCAGATGCACGCGATGCCCCGAACGCGCCATCAGCAGCGCCAGCGTCACGAAAGCGGTCTGCGCCGAGTGCGAAGCCAGGTTCGAGGAGTCGGCGACGATCGCCACCTCCGTCTCGGTCAACGCAGCGAGCAGCGCGTCGTCGGGCGTGGACGCGTCGAGTTCGTCGCGCATCAGCAGCATCGTGCGGTCGAGGGCCTGTCGCAGGGTCATGTCAGCACCAGTCGTGAAGCAATGGGGACTTCCTTCCAGCGCCCGCCCGGCTGGATCTCGGTCAGGTAGGCGTCGTTGAAGCCAATCGGCCCGAGCCCGAAGTTCGGGATGACCAATGACAGGAATCCAGGGGTGTGGATGATCGGGTATTCGTCATCCGTGCGCGAATGAAAGGCCTCGCCGGGGTGCGTGTGCACCTGGACGCGGATGCCCATCTCGGTGGCACCGAGTTCCAGCCAGAACTCGTTCAGCCAGGCGTCGTCGAGCACGAAGCCGCCGAAATGCCCGGCATGCTTCGGATGCACGACCTTGGCGATGATGTCCGGCTGCGACCAGGGGCTGAGCCAGAGCACCTGGCATTCCTCCCGGCCGCAGCCGCAGCCGCGGAAGTGCCGGAAGGTCGCTTCCAGCACGCCGCGATCGAGGCGATAGGGCGCGCTCATGAGCCGCCCTTCACGGCGCCAGGGCGCAGCAGCAACTGGTCGTTCGGCTCGACGCCCGCCTGCTTCAGCGTCTGCCCGTCGGCCAGTTCCGCACCGCCCTTGTAGAGCGAGAGCGTGTGGGGATTGGCGGCGCCGAACGTACGGATTGCCTCGTCGAGCAGATGCTTGACGGCCTCCTCGGGACGAACCTCGAAAGTCTTGAAGACGCCGTTGTAGAGCACCTTCACGGTGAATTTGCGCGGGTGCTCCATCTCCTCGATCGCCTTCTCGACCTCGGCCTCGGCCTTCGCCACGTCGCTGGCGGCCTCGCGGCTCTTTTCGAGGGCCTGCTCGAGGTCGCGTTCAGCGCGGTGCAGGTGTTCGACGGGGTCGCCCTCGCCGTGCTGGTTGTCCAAACGACCGCTCTCCGGCGTGCTGCCGTCGGCGCGCTCGATATCGTGCGTCATGTCACTTCTCCTCGTTCCCATAATAGGAACGGTGTCTGTGTAGCTCGATTCGTGGGGGCGTGCAACGTCATCGGTCCCATTTTGGGAACCATTTTTCTTGCGCTTTGGCAGCGGTTATGGGATAGCAATGAGGATTGCGGGGAAATCCAGGCTGATTCGGGCGTCGTCGGCGTGCAACGACGAGACGGCCGGAGCCTATCGGGCCTTTCATGCTGAGCTTGAAGCGGCGGCGTGGCGGTCTCCCGAGGACGTCCTTGCCGCCTACCCTGATGCCACACGCGAGACGCGGAGCCTGGTCGTTCCCCTTGACGGGCAACATTGCGTCGTCGTCGCGATCAAATACGAAACGGGAATCGCCCTGATCGACTACGCGGGGCCTCGCGCGCGTCGTGCGGGTGAATCATGACACGGAAGTCTTCATGAACGTCACACCAATTCGCTCGGAAGCTCACTACGAAGCCGCGCTCGATCGGATGAATGTTCTGATTGGCAAGCACGATCAGCGCTCGCTCGACGAGCTCGAGGTACTCCAGACGCTAGTGGAGAAATGGGATCGTGAGAACAACAACGTCATGACTCTGCCCACCCCGGTGGAGGCGATTCGCTTCCGCATGAAGCAGGGCAACTTGAAACCTCGCGATCTCGAACCGTACATCGGGCACAAATCCAAGGTGTCGGAAGTTCTCAGCGGCCGTCGTCCTCTGTCGATCGACATGATCCGGGCGCTTCATCGTCACCTCGAGATTCCTCTCGCCTCTTTGGTCGGACCAGACGAGGACGATCGAAACGAGCCGCGGCTTACCAAATCGGCGATGAAAATGCTCGCGAGTTTCGGAGTGTTGAGGCAGAAGGAGCATTATTCCGCCTTTCTCGGGAGGGCGTTTGCCGGCACCGCCTTGCCCGCAATGCTGCGGAAGACACGCACAGAGCGGACCAATGCGAGGACCGATGTGAACGCGCTGGAGGCCTGGTGCGCTGCCGTCCTCGTAAGGGCTTCTTCCTTCAAGCCTCCAAGGAAGCGGCATGCAATTTCGCCCGAGTTCGGCCGCGAGCTTGCTCGTCTAAGCACCAAACCAAATGGTCCGACGCTCGTGAGGGATGCTCTTGCGCAGGTCGGCGTGGCATTCGTGGTCCTGGAGCACCTTCCCGGAACATTCCTTGATGGCGCGGCACTGTGTCGTACCGATTTGACGCCCGTAATTGCGATGACCGTCCGCCACAAACGACTGGACAATTTCTGGTTCACTTTGTTGCACGAGTACGCGCATGTCTGTCGCCATCTGACGGGCGAGACCAAGATCATCCTGGACGATCTCGATGTCAAAAGCGCGGATTCGATCGAGAGGGAAGCTGATGAATTTGCGCAATCGGCGCTTATTCCAACGAAGATTGCGCAAAAGCTGGAATCGAACGAACTGAGCCCGGAGGACGTCATCCGGATCGCGGCTGAGGCCGAGGTTCATCCGGCAGTCGTTGCCGGCCGTTGGCAGCGTGAACACAACGACTATCGGCGTTTCGCAAAGATGCTTGGCCGCGGAGAGGTGAGTGCGCAGTTGCTTGCAAGCGACTGACGCGATGAGGGGCCGCTTCCGTCGATGGCGCCCGTCTTGCCGCCGACGCGAAAGCCCTGCCGGGTCTTGCGACTCGGCAGGGCGTAGCAGTGACGGGAGCCTGGATGGC
>NZ_JAQOSR010000195.1:0-14739 GCF_046718885.1 Bradyrhizobium sp. UFLA01-814
AATGCCATGATGCGAGACCGAAAGCCGTACCTGCAGACCAAACCAACATAACAGTTGCCGGCTTTCGCCGGGACGACATCGAGTGTGTTGCGTCATCGAGAGTCATATATTCACGGTCTCTTCGGATGACGGTGCGCGAGCGGAGTCACCCCGCCAGGAAAAACTCCCGCAGCAGTTTCGCGGTCGCGTCCGGGGCCTCCTCGGGCAGGAAATGCCCCGACGCCACCGGCGCGCCGCTGACATTGGTGGCCCAGGTCTTCCAGGTGTCGAGCGGTGTCGTTGCCGCGCTGGCAACCCCGGCATCGCCCCACAGCGCCAGCATCGGGACCGTGATCTTCTTGCCGGCGTCGACATCGGCCTTGTCGATCTCGTAGTCGGCACAGGCGCCGGCGCGATAGTCCTCGCACATCGCGTGGATGCGCGCGGGATCGCGGAATGGCGCGAGGTAGTGCGCGAGCGCGCGCGGATCGATCGCCTCCAGCGTCTTGCTTTTGGTCTGGCTCGCCATCTTCTCCTTGAGGAAGAATTCGCCATTGTTGGAGATCAGCGTCTCCGGCAGCGGATAGGGCTGTGCCAGGAACGCCCAGTGGTAGATCTTCAGCGCCGAGAGGCGATTGAGCTTCTGCCAGTAATCATAGGTCGGCGCGATATCGAGCACCGCAAGCTTCGAGAGCCGGCCGGGATGATCGAGCGCGAGCCGGTACGACACCCGGCCGCCGCGGTCGTGGCCAGCGAGTGCGAAATGCACGTGGCCGAGCTGCTCCATCACCTCGACCATGGTCTTCGCCCAGACCCGCTTGGTGTAGGGCGTATGGTCCTTGTCGCTGTCGGGCATGTCGGACCAGCCGTAGCCCGGCAGGTCGGCGACGATCAGCGTGAAGCTGTCGTCGAGTTTCGGCGCAACCGTGTGCCACATCACATGCGTCGAGGAGAAGCCGTGCAGCAACAGCAATGGCGGGCCCTTGCCGCCGACGCGGGCGAAGATGCGGCCCTGCGAGGTGTTGATCCATTTTGATTCATAGCCGGGAAAAAGATCAGCGAGATCAGGCATCGGTAGCTCCTTCCCTGTCGCGGGCGCTGCTTCAAACTTTGTTCGGCGTTGCCGCTGGCTTTGGCGAGGTTTATGCCATCCTCAAGTCCTGCCAACAACAACATGAAACGAGGAAGTGCCATGTCGATCGACTTCGAAATCCCCGCGGAGGCCAAGGCGATCCGCGAGAAGGTTCGCAAATTCGTGCACGACGAGTGCATTCCGGCGGAAAAGGAACTCGACAGCAAGCCGCTCGCCGAGGTGCTGGGACCGCTGCGGAAGAAGGCCCGCGCGCAGGGTCTGTGGTGCCCGTTCGTGCCGAAGGAGTATGGCGGTATGGGGCTCGGCCCGCTCGCCAACGCGCTGGTGCAGATGGAGCTCGGCGAGAGCATGCTCGGCGCGCTCTCGATGAACACGCAGGGACCGGACGACGCCTCGATGATGACAATCCTGGCGCACGGCACCGAGTACCAGAAGGAAAAATTCCTCAAGCCCCTGCTGAACGGCGAGAAGCGGATCTGCTTCTCGATGACCGAAAAGGCCGCCGGCGCCGATGCCACCGGCATGCAGACCACCGCCGTGAAGGACGGCAACGAGAACTACATCCTCAACGGCGAGAAATGGTTTTCCTCGTCGGCGAGCGTCGCCGACCTCGCGCTGGTCATGGCGAAGACCGATCCGAACGCGCCGCGCCACAAGCAGTACTCGACCTTCATCGTCGAGCTGCCCAACCCCGGCTACCGCATCAAGCGCAACGTCGCCAACATGGCGATCGAGGGGCCGCATGACGACGTGATCCACGGCGGCCACTCCGAGATCGAGATCAAGGATCTGAAGGTGCCGGCCGACAATCTGCTCGGCGGCGAAGGCAACGGCTTCAACATGGGGCAGCACCGCCTCGCCTACGGCCGGCTGCGCCACGGCATGCACAACGTTGCCAAGGCGCAGCGCGCGCTCGACATGGCGGCCGCCCACGTGACAAAACGCTCGACCTTCGGCCAGCTGCTGGCCGACCGTCAGGCGGTGCAGTTCATGCTCGCCGACTGCGCGAGCGAGCTCTATATCGGCCGGCTGATGCTGCTGCATATCGCCTACAAGGCCGAGAAGGGCCTCGACATCCGCCAGGAGAACTCGATCGCCAAGATCTTCCATGCCCACATGGTGCACAAGGTGATCGACACCGCGATCCAGCTCCACGGCGCGCTCGGCTTCAGCCAGGATACACCGCTGGCGAAGTGGTACACCCAGGTGCGCTCGCAGCGGCTGGTCGACGGCCCCGACGAGGTGCACAAGTGGAAGATCGGCAAGAACGTCATCAAGGCGTTCCGCGAGCACGGCACCACGGCGTCAGCGGCGGGCGGGGATCTGCTCTGACCACTTCGTCATTCCGGGGCGGCGCAACGCGCCGAACCCGGAATCTCGAGATAAGGTGAGAAGGTGCCCACAACATCGAGATTCCGGATCGGCGCGCGATGCGCGTCGTCCGGAATGACGGCGTGGGGCCGAGCCTAGTCTAGCCACTCGCCGCAAACAGCTCCCATGTCCCGGGCAGTCCCTTCAGCTCGAACGCGCCGCGCTCGGCGAATTTCAACCCGGCGCCCGCGACCAGATCGGTCACCACGCGTGACACCAGCACCTCGTTCGAGCCGCACTGCGACATCACGCGCGCCGCGGCGTGTACCGCTATGCCGCCGATATCCGCCCCCTCACCTCGATCTCGCCGGTGTGCAGGCCTGCTCGCACCGGCAGGCCGATCTGCCGCGCGGCCGAGCCGAACGCCAGCGCACAGCGCACGGCGCGGCCGGGACCGTCGAAGGTCGCCAGAATGCCGTCGCCAGTGCTCTTCACCAGATGGCCGCGATGGCGGCCGACCATCTGCTGTGCGAGTTGATCGTGATCGTCGAGCAGACGTCGCCAACGATGATCTCCCATCACCGCGGCGCTTCGGGTCGAATCGACGATATCGGTGAACAGCACGGTCGCAAGCACACGGTCGAGTTCGGCATCACCACCATCGCGATGGCCGGTGACGAATTCCTCGACATCGCCGAGCATCGCCTCGGTCTCGCCGACCCAATAGTAGTGATCGCAGCCCGGATATTCCACGTATTTCGCGGCGGGGATCGAGCGCGCGACAGCACGGCCGAGCGCCACGGGAACGCGGGCATCGCCGATTCGATGCAGGACAAGCGTCGGAGTCTGGAGCATCGGCAGGATCGTCGTGACGTCGATCGCGCGATTGAGAACGAGCAGCGTCCGCAACGCTCCCGGACTGCTCGACAGCCGCTCGAATTTCGCGATCTGCGCGATCACTTCTGCATTCGTTGCCTGGCTCGGCGCGACAGTCTTGACCGTGTCGCCGGAACCCCAGTTCCGCACGATCTCGTCGCAGCGCAGCTGCCACACGTCGTCCGGCAGGCGATCCTTCGAGCGGGCAAAACTGCCGAGCAGAACGAGATGCGAAACGCGGTCCGGATAGGTCGCTGCAAACAGCACACTCATCGGACAGCCCTCGGAGAAGCCGAACAACACCGCCTTCGTGGAGCTGATGGCATCCATGATGGCCCGGACGTCGTCCATGCGCTGCTCGAGGGAGGGCGCGCCGGTCATCCGATCCGACAATCCCTGTCCGCGTTTGTCGAAGGTCACGACCCGGGCGAAGCGCGACAGGCGGCGCAGCACGGCGGTGTAGCCGGGCATCTCGTGCATGAACTCGATGTGCGAGAACAAGCCGGGGACAAGGATGATGTCGACAGGACCATCGCCCATCACCTGATAGGCGATGCTCGCGTCGGCGCTTTGCGCATAGTGCGTCTCGGGCAGTCTGAAATCCGTCATTCGAAGGCCCCCGGGCGCGCCATTGTCGCCGCTGAGGCCGGATCGATCAACCCTTCTCCGCCTCCACCGCCTGCCAGGCAATGTCGCGACGGCAGAATCCGTCCGGCCATTTGATCCGATCGACAGCCTGATAGGCGCGGTCGCGCGCCTCGGTGACCGTCTTGCCCATCGCGCAGACGTTCAGCACCCGGCCGCCATTGGCGATGATTGCGCCATCCTTCGCCACCGTGCCGGCGTGGAAGATCTCGACGCCCTCGACCTTGGCGGCGTCGTCGAGACCGTCGATCCGCGTGCCCTTGATGTAATCGCCGGGATAGCCCTTGGCCGCCATCACCACCGTCAGCGCCGGGTCCGGATACCAGCGCAGATCGAAGTTCTTCAATTGCCCGTCGATGGAGGCGAGCAGCGCCGGCACGATGTCCGACATCATCCGCAGCATCAGCACCTGGCACTCGGGATCGCCGAAGCGGACATTGTATTCGAACAGTTTTGGGCCCTGCGCGGTCAGCATCACGCCGGCATAGAGCACGCCCTTGAACGGCATGCCGCGGCTCTTCATCCCGGCCACCGTCGGCAGGATGATCCGCGCCATGATCTGGTCGTGCACCTCTGATGTCACGAACGGCGTCGGCGAATAGGCGCCCATGCCGCCGGTGTTCGGCCCCTTGTCGTGATCGAACACCCGCTTGTGGTCCTGCGCCGAGGCCAGCGGGATCGCGGTCTCGCCGTCGCACAGCGCGAAGAAGCTGATCTCGCGACCCGAGAGGAATTCCTCGATCACGACCTCGGCGCCGGCCGAGCCGAACGCGCCCTCGAACATCATCGCAATCGCGGCCTCGGCCTCGGGCAGCGTCTGTGCCACCACGACGCCCTTGCCGGCCGCAAGTCCATCGGCCTTGACCACGATCGGCGCGCCCTGGGCGCGGACATAGGCCACCGCGTCCTTCGCATTGTCGAAGCGGCGATAGGCACCGGTCGGAATGTCGAACTCGCTGCAGAGGTCCTTTGTGAAACCCTTGGAGCCCTCCAGCTGGGCGGCCTGCTTGCTCGGCCCGAACGCCTTGATGTCGACCGCGGCGAGGTCGTCGACGATCCCGGCGGCGAGCGGCGTCTCCGGACCGACCACCACCAGATCGACCGCATTGCGCCGGCAGAATTCGATCACCGCGGCGTGGTCGGCGACGTCGAGCGCGACGCATTCGGCCTCGCGCGCGATCCCGGCATTGCCCGGCGCGCACCAGAGTTTCGTCACCAGCGGGGACGCGGCGATCTTCCACGCCAGCGCATGTTCGCGGCCGCCGGAACCGAGCAGGAGGATGTTCATCTGTGTCGCCGATCAGAGGGGTTGTAACGCCATTTCGTCCGGTTTAGCACGCTCCCGAACCGCAGCAACACGCGGTTCGATCAGATGTGGATATGTGATTCGACGCCCGAAACGCGGCGTCCGGACCTTGCACACGGGGTCGAAAACCCCGATTCTATAGATCAGATGACCGCCGCACCGAATCTCGTCAACGCGCCTGAATTCACCGTCTCGGAACTCTCCTCCGCCCTGAAGCGGACGGTGGAGGACCGCTTCGGCCATGTCCGTGTCCGCGGCGAGATTTCGGGTTTTCGCGGCCCGCATTCCTCCGGCCACTGCTATTTCGCGCTGAAGGACGAGAGCGCCAAGATCGAGGCGGTGATCTGGAAGTTCGCCCATGCCCGGATGCGCTTCAAGCCGCAGGAGGGCCTCGAGGTCATCGCCACCGGCAAGCTGACCACCTATCCGAACTCCTCGAAGTACCAGATCGTCATCGATTCGCTGGAGCCGGCCGGCGTCGGCGCGCTGATGGCGCTGATGGAGGAGCGCAAGAAGAAGCTCGCCGCCGAGGGCCTGTTCGACGAGGCCCGCAAGCAGCTTTTGCCCTGGCTGCCCGAGGTGATCGGCGTCGTCACCTCGCCGACCGGCGCCGTGATCCGCGACATCCTGCACCGGCTGGAGGACCGCTTTCCCCGCCGCGTGCTGGTCTGGCCGGTCAAGGTGCAGGGCGACGGCTCGGCCGAACAGGTGGCGGCCGCGATCCGCGGCTTCAACGCGCTGCCGGAGGGCGGCCGGATTCCACGGCCTGACCTCTTGATCGTCGCGCGCGGCGGCGGCTCGCTGGAGGACCTCTGGTCGTTCAACGAGGAGATCGTGGTCCGCGCCGCGGCCGAGAGCCACATCCCGCTGATCTCCGCGGTCGGCCACGAGACCGACATCACGCTGATCGACTTCGTCGCCGACAAGCGCGCGCCGACGCCGACCGCCGCCGCGGAGATGGCGGTACCGGTGCGCAGCGAGCTGTTCGTCGAGGTTGCCGCGCTCGCCCGCCGCACCATGGTGTGCTGGCAACGCGCCCAGGAGGCCCGCCGCACCGAGCTGCGCGCCGCGGCGCGGGCGCTGCCGGCGGCGCACGAGCTGCTGGCGATCCCGCGGCAGCGGCTCGATCATCTCGCAGCAGGACTGCCGCGCGGGCTGAAGGCCAATACGCATGCGCATTTCCGCCGCTTTGCGGCGAGCAGTTCGCGCCTCACCATCGGCGTGCTGCGCGGCCAGATCGCGCATGCACGGCAGCGGCTCACCGCATCCGGCGAGCGCATCACGCTGTCGGCGCGCGCGCTGCTGCATCGCAGGCGCGAGCGCTTCAGCGGGCTCGAGATCCGGCTCAAGGCCTCGAAGCTCGCCAATGCCAAGGCCCAGCGCAACGCCATCGCCCGCGATCTCGAGCGCACCCACCGCCTCGCCGAGCGCGCCCGGCGCGCGCTGGTGACGACGATGCAGCGGCTCGAGGCGCGCGTCGCCCATAGCGGCCAGCTGCTATCGGCGCTGTCCTATCGCGGCGTGCTGGCGCGCGGCTTTGCGCTGGTGCGCGACGAGCACGGCCACGCCCTGCACTCCGCCGCGGCGGTCGGCCCGAACGCCGGCCTGTCGATCGAGTTCGCCGATGGCCGCGTCGCCGCCACCGCGAATGCCGATCAGCCCCCGGCAACAGTAGCGCCCGAGAGCCAGCCGAAGCCTCAGCCGCGTGAGGCAAAGCCTGCGGCGCCGAAGCGCATCACTAAGCCGGTGGACCAGGGCAGCTTGTTTTAGCGCGACAGCCACTCGGCGACTTGCTTTTGCGCATCCTTGCGCGCGCCGGTATCGGTGCCGATGTGACCGCGCTCGGCGATCTCGGCATCGGAGGCCGCGACCGCGTGCAGCGGCAGGTTGGGACGGTCGAAGTCGTGATAGGCCTCGGGATAGACCACGATCCGCGCCAGTGCGCTACGGCCGCGGGCGCCGTCGACCATCTGGTGGCAGGCCGATGACGATGTCACGTCGTCGCGCGCGCCGATCAGGACCAGCGTCGGCACCCGCGCGCTCCAGCCAAGGCCGAACGAGGCGCGGCAATCCGGATAAAACGCGACCGCCGAGCGAAAATCCGGCTCGACGTTGCGCGACCACATCTGCGGCCGCACCGCCCACAGCAAAGCGGCGGCGCCGTTGCCCCAGCCGATCAGGCTGATGCGGCGCTTCGCCACCCATTTCTGCTGCACCAGCCATTGCCGCGCCGCATTGATGTCGGCGACCCGTGCACGGCGGGTCTGGACCTGATGCTCCCTGATGCGGCACTGCGGACCGAGCTCGCGCGAGCCGTAGCTGTCCGGCAGCAGTACCGCATGGCCGGTCGTCAGCAGTTGCTCGGCCCAGTCGCGATAGCGCGGCAGGACCGGCTCGGAACGGCCGGCGAGACCGCCGCAGCCATGCAGCGCGATCACGGTCGGGAACGGGCCGTCGCCATCGGGCCGGTAGAGCTGCGCGTGCAGCGTGACGTTGCCTTCGGGGATCTCGACCTGATGCGGGGCCGGGAGCGGCGCCGCGGCCGCGGCCGGCACGGCAAGCATGGCGAGGCACATGAAAACTGACTTGAGGCGCATCCAATCCGGCCGGCTCGTTATGGCGCTGCAAACACAGCGGACCACGGCCGCAAGGCTACCATGCGCGTCCGCCGCCAAATCATCACAAGTCGGTGGTTTAACGGGCGGACATGACACCCTATCTGTGATAGACGGTTTCATCGACATCCAGATGGCCTCGTTGGAGGCAAGGCGGAGAGCTCAATCGTGCTGAACAAGTTCGGTCCCTCGGGCCATGGCGAAGCGCAGGTGCAATATCTCGACGGCGATTTCCGCGTGATCTCGCCCGGCACCTTTGTGCGCTGTGCCATCACCGACGTCCGGATTCCGCTCGACGAGTTGAAGTACTGGAGCGTCGATCTGCAGGAAGCCTACGCCACCCCGACCGCGGTGCTGCAGCGCCACCATCCCGGCGTCCTCAAGCCGCAGGCCTAGGCACGAGGCCTGGCTCATTTGGAGAGCCTCCTGTCCCGTGCCCTGAACAGCTGATCGGCCACCAGGCGCCGCAGCGCGTCGCCATCATCAAATTGCAGCGTCACCGCGAACGGCACGATCGCCTGTGCCCAGGCCGGCATCCCGTCCGGACCACGTAACCGCGCGAGATCCTTTTCCGTCGTCACCAGCGTCAGGGCGTCGCGACGCGCGTCGGCAACAAGCTGATCGATCTCCTCCTTCGTGAAGGCATGATGATCGGCGAAAGCTTTGCTGCGCACGACGTCGACGCCGCTTGAGCGCAACGTGTTGAAGAAGCGCGCGGGATCGCCGATGCCGGCGAAGGCGAGCGCACGTGTTCCGCTCAGCGCCGCCAGCGAAGCCTGGTCCGGCTTCAGATGCGCCGACAGCACCGGCTTGCCGCGGGACGCCAGCTCGGCAGCAATCCTTTGCGCCGCGCTCCCCTCGCCGACAACGATCAGCGCGTCGGTCCGTTCCAGCTGCGGCGCCAGCGGCGCACGCAACGGTCCCGCCGGAATCACGCGGCCATTGCCGACGCCGCGCGTGCCGTCGATCACGATCACGCACGTGTCCTTGAGCACGCTCGGATTCTGGAAGCCGTCATCCATCAGGATCACGCTGGCGTCCTGCGCGCGCGCCAGCGCCAGGCCTGCGGCGCGGTCGCGCGACACCACGACCGGCAAGCTCGCCGCCATCATCAGCGGCTCGTCGCCGACATCGGCCGCCGTGTGGCTGTCGCGATCGACCTTGACCGGGCCGCCGAGCCTGCCGCCATAGCCGCGGCTGAGCACCACCGGCCGCTCGTCAATTTCGCGCAGCAATTTTGCCAGCGCCAGCACCGTCGGCGTCTTGCCGGCGCCGCCGACATGGTAATTGCCGACGCAGATCACGGGAATGCCGGCGTCGACGCCGGATTGCCGCATGCGCCGTGCGGCGACCGCGCCGTAAAGCGCGGCAAGCGGTTGGAGCAGTTGCGATGTCCAAGACGACGGCCGGTGCCAGAAGGCCGGCTCACGCATTGGCGGCTCCCATCTCGAGCCGCAACTGCAACAGATAGGGCTCGAGAGCGGTCACCGTGCGCTCCAGCGCGCCACCAAGCTGTTCGACGACGCGCTCGGAGGCCGCCAGCGAAGTGTCGCGTGCCGCGGAATCAGCAAGGAACTGGCCGAGCTGCTTGACCAGCGCTTCCCGATCATCAGCGCGGCGCGCGCCGCCGGCGCGATCGAGCGCCTCATAGACATCGGTGAAGTTGAACACGTGCGGGCCGTGCACGATCGCCGCGCCAAGCTTGATCGCCTCGATCGGATTCTGGCCACCATGCGCGACCAGCGAGCCGCCCATGAACACGATCGGCGCGAGGCGATAGAACAGGCCGAGCTCGCCCATCGTATCGGCGACATAGATATCCGTCGTCGCGACCGGCAGATCCTCGTGCGAGCGCAGGCCGGGGCGCAGGCCGGCCTCCGTCACCAGCCGCGCCACCGCCTCGCCGCGCGCGGCATGCCGCGGCACGATCACTGTGAGCAGGCCGGGGAAGAATCCCGCGAGCGACTTGTGCGCCTCGATCAGGATTTCTTCCTCGCCGGGATGGGTCGAGGCGGCAACCACTATGGCGCGGCCGCGCGTCACCGACATCAGCCGCTCCAGCTTGGCCGGATCGGCCGGCGGCGCCGCGACGTCGAGCTTGAGGTTGCCGGTGACGACGACGTTTTGGCTGCCAAGCGCGGCAAAGCGTTCGGCGTCGGTGTTCGACTGCGCGAGACAGATGTCGAACCGTCCGAGCAGCGCGCCGATGGTGTTGGAGACCCGGCGCCAGCGCGGAAACGAGCGCTGCGACATCCGCCCGTTGATCAGCACCATCGGCAGCCGCCGCGCGGCGCTCGACAGGATCAGGTTCGGCCACAAATCGGATTCGATGAACAGCGCCAGCGACGGATGCCAGTGATCGAGGAAACGCGTCACATAACGCGGCGAGTCATACGGCACGTATTGATGGATGACGTCGGGCGGGAAGCGCTTGGCCACAATCGCGGCCGAGGTCACCGTGCCCGAGGTGAGCAGGATGCGCAGATTGAGCGCGCGCAGCCGCTCGATCAGCCCGGCCGCCGCCAGCACCTCGCCGACGCTGGCGCCGTGAATCCACACCAGCGGGCCCTGCGGCCTGGTATCGGCGCTCACGCCGCGCCGTTCGCCGACGCGTTCGGGATCTTCCTTGCCGAGCTTGAGCCGCCGCTTGATCAGGGCAGGCGCGAGCGGCACCATCGCGGACGACAGCTTGCGGTACACACGCAACGTCATCGGTAGCGAGCTAGCCAAGCGCTGCCTCCGGCCGCCCGACCGCTGCATAGGCACGTCGGGTCGCTTCGTTGAGAAGTTCCTCCACGTGCTGCCGAAGCTTTTCCATCGTCGCGGCGTCGGCGTCGGGCGGCACATAGACCGGCTCAATACCTACCACTGCGCCGCGCCCGAATGGCAAATTGATGGTGGTCGAATCCCAGTTTTTCAACCGGATGAATCGGCTGGTGACCATCGCAAAGGGCATGATCGGCCGGCCGGTCTCCCGCGCCAGCATGATGGCCCCGAGGCCTGCCACCCGCGCCCGCTTCGGCACGTCGGCGGTGGTGGCCATGTTGCAGCCGTTTTCCAGCGCCCGAACCATCTCCAGGAAGGCGCCGACGCCGCCCTTGCGATGGAACGCGCCGGAATGATCGCCGGAACCTCTGATAGTGCCGATGCCGAGCCGCTCCACCGCGAGGGCGTTGAATTCACCGTCGCGGTGGCGGGAGATCAGCACCTTGGCGCGGTAGCTCTCCTTGGTCTTGATGAACGGCGTCATGAAGTGCTGGCCGTGCCAGAACACGAAGATCGCCGGCATCAGGGGCTCGACGATCCCGTACACGTCATGCGGCTGGTAGCTGAAGCGGTTGGTGCACCACACCAGCCTCAGATACTCGGCCGCAAGCACACCCAGCGCGCGCTGCACGAAGCCGCTGCGCAGCAGATCGCGAAAAAGTCGTTTCAATGGGAATGCTTTGTGTCCTGCTCAGGATCGAGCAACCGGTGGAGATGAACGACGAAATAGCGCATCTGGGCGTTGTCCACGGTCTGCTGCGCCTTCGCCTTCCAGGCTGCATAGGCGGTCGCATAGTTCGGGTAGACGCCGACGATCTCGACTTCGTCCAGATTCTTGAAGGTGTTGTGCTCGAGATCGGTCAACTCGCCGCCGATCACGAGGTGAAGCAGCTGGGGCTGGGCATTGTCTGACATGATGGTGGTTTTCCTAACGAGATGCCCGGCAAACAAATGAAGTCGTGGTCGTCACAGGTCTGGTCGTCACAAGTCTGGTCGTCACAAGGCTGTCGCAGCAGGTCTGGTCGTCACAATCGGAAACGCGGCGCGGATCGGTGGGGCCTCACGGCAAAGGACGGCTGCGAAAATGCTCGACAATGCGTGCATGACGTTCGCGTCCTGCTGCCACCAGCACCCCATGCGTCACCTCCCGGCGATTGTACTCAATCGCGTCCCCCGAGAGCGCGGTCATCTTACCACCCGCTTCCTGCACGATCAAATTCGCGGCGGCAAGATCCCAGTCGCGGCTTTGCCCGCCGGCAAAGGCCGCGTCAAGTCGACCTTGTGCTACACGGCACAGCCGCAGCGCCAGCGATCCGATCCGCGGATAGAGCGTGATCTCGTCCGGCGTCGGGCTGAGCCGCTGCACCAGCGGCTTCGGTCCCGCCATCCGTGGAAAATTGAAATCGGTGCCTGCGGTTGCATGCACCGCGCCGTCGTTCAGGGTGGCGCCCTGTCCGCGGGCGGCGAAGAAGAATTCCTCGCTGACCGGTGCATACACCGCCGCGAGCACCGGCGATGCATTTTCAACCAGCGCCACACTAACGCACCAATCCTCGCGACCGGCGAGATAGGCGCGGGTGCCATCGATCGGATCGACGATCCAGATGAAGCGCCTGCCAAGCCGGGAGTCGTTGTCGGCGCTCTCTTCCGACAGCCAGCCATAGCCGGGCGTTGCCGAACGCAGCTGCTGCTCCAGGAGGTCGTTGACCGCGATGTCGGCCTCGGAGACCGGCGAGGACGCGCCCTTGATCCAGTTCTTCAATTCGGTGCGGAACAGCGACGAGGCGAGCCGGCCCGCTTCCTGCACCGATCTGATCAGCAAGGCGGCATCGCGCGCCTTGGTCCAGTCGTCCGTATCAGCGTCCGCCAAGCGTCAGGCCCTCGATGCGCAGCGTCGGCGAATTGACGCCGTAGCGGAATTCCAGATCGTTGGCGGCGACCAGCGACTTGAACATCGGCAGCAGATGGCCGGCGATGGTCACTTCGCTGACCGGATAGGTGATCTCGCCGTTCTCGATCCAGAAGCCGGACGCGCCGCGGCTGTAATCGCCGGTCACGCCGTTGACGCCGGAGCCGATCAGGTCGGTGACATAGAAGCCCTGCTTGATGTCGGAGATCAGCTCCTTCGGCGTCACCGCACCCGGCTCGAGATGCAGATTATACGTTCCGGGCGACGGCGAGGACGACACACCGCGATGCGCATGCCCCGTCGTCACCAAGCCGAGCTCGCGCGCGGTCGCCGAATCCAGCACCCAGGTGGTGAGCACGCCCGCATCGATCAGCGCCGTCTTCCGCACTTTGACACCCTCGGCATCGAAGGTCTGCGAGCGCAGGCCACGCACGCGCAAGGGATCGTCGATGATGCGGATGTCCCTGGAGAACAGCTGCTCGCCGAGCTTGTCCTTCAGGAAGCTGGTCTTGCGCGCGATCGAGGCGCCGTTGATGGCGCCGACCAGATGGCCGACGATCGAGCCGGCGACCCGCGGATCGAACACCACCGGCACCTTGCAGGTCTCGACCTTGCGCGGATTGCCCCGCGCCACCGCGCGCTCGCCGGCCTTGCGGCCGACGGTGGCAGGTGAATCGAGATCGGAGGCATGCGGCGCGCTGGTGAAATCGTAGTCGCGCTCCATGCCGGTGCCCTCACCGGAAATCGCCGTGGTCGAGATGCCGTGGCTGGAGCGCAGATAAGAACCGTGGAAGCCGGTCGACGTCACCAGCACCATGCCGCCGATCCCGGTCGAGGCCGACGCGCCGCCGGACTTGGTGACACCCTTGACCGCGAGCGCCGCAGCCTCCGCTTCGATCGCGCGCTGCTCCAGTTCGGCCGTGCTCGGAACCTTGCGATCGAGCAGATCGAGATCGGGGAAATCGTGGGCGTGGAGCGCCGGATCGGCGAGACCGACATATTTGTCGTCCGGCGCCACGCGCGCCATCGCGACCGCACGCTCGGCAAGCTTGGCGACCCCGTCGCCGCTGACGTCATTGGTCGACACCACCGCCTGGCGCTGGCCGACGAACACCCGCAGGCCGACGTCATCGCCTTCGGAGCGCTCGGTTTCCTCGACGCGGCCGTCGCGCACCTCGACGCCCTGCGAGACGCCGCGCACCGCGATGGCGTCGGCCGCATCGGCGCCCGCGCGCTTTGCGGCATCGACCAGGCGCTGCGCGAGGTCGCTCAGGCCCGATTGGTCGAACAGATCGGAGGTATCGCCGTGTCGCGATGCAGATGGTGAAGAGTTCACGAACGAATTCCTGCGGATTGAGGGGGGCCCGGAACGAGGTCGACAGATCCACCAGATGTGCCGGTTTCACAGGGATTTCAAGCACTTTGCGCCGGCAGGCAACAAAGATTTGAGTGATCGGGGCAAGGCTTCGTCAATCATGCGGGCCAACCTCTTGTCAATCATGGCACGAGGTGAGGAGGGATTAACCAGGCTTTTTAAGGGGGAACGGACATCGCTCGGCTAGGCTCTCACACAACGACCGGGAACAAAATCCCGGCGGGGAGACAGAGCTTTGAGGCGTCAAACACCAACAAGCGGAATCAATTCCGCCGGGTCGAGCTGCGCATTGCGGCTCGACCCTCTTTCCCTTCCGCTCAGCTTCCACGCGCAGGATTCGCGCGCGGATGGCGGCATGCGGCAGGTCGAGCTTCATCGCGAACATGTCGTGCTGCGCCGTGCCGTTCTCGGCATGCGGATGGCGGTCAATGTTCGCGTCAGCGACTTTCTCGGCGTCGCGGTGCGCGGCATCGACGACGCGCAGATGCTGGTGCTGGTTCACCGCGATCCCGCGCTCAGCATTCCGCTCGGCGCCAGTTCGGATGCCGAGGAGATCAGCTCCGCCTGGCAGATGTGGAGCGACATCTTCCGTCTCCCGCAACTGACCGAGCCGGCGCCGCGGACACCCTCCCCGCGCCGCCGTCGCCGCAACGCGATCCGCGCGCGGAGGCCGAAATTCCTGGTCCGCCGCCGCGCGGGCTTCCGGCTCCACGGCACCAGCGTACATCGCGGCGAACGCGAGATCATCGCGCGGGATTGAGTTCGCCACACTCAGCATTCCCTCCATCGCCGTCGTCCTGGCGAAAGCCAGGACCCATATGTGGACGGCCCCCGTGGCACAAGAGCTGTTTGGTGAGATCGGAT
>NZ_JAQOSR010000196.1:0-14279 GCF_046718885.1 Bradyrhizobium sp. UFLA01-814
TCGCGGGCTGCATCACGTCGGCAAGACTCATGGTGCCGAAGCGGCGCAGCGTCTCGCACCAGGCCTTCAGCGAGCCCGGCACCGCCACCGCCTTCGGCCCGTTCAGGTTCTCGTTGCCGACGGTGTCGAACACGTCGTGTGCCGAACCGGGCTTCGAAGTGTAGGTATCCGGCCGCACCGCCTGCGGCACCGTGCTCTGGCCGTCGATGAAGCGATGGCTGCCGTCGGCGAGGCGGATATGCGCCATGCCGCCGCCGATGATGCCGACCATCATCGGCTCGACCACGGTCAGCGTGAACAAGGTGGCGATCGCCGCATCGATCGCATTGCCGCCGGCAGCCAGCATCTCGGCGCCCGCGCTCGATGCCAGCGGATGATTGCTCACCACCATGCCGCGGCTGCTGGTGGCCGGTTGCTTCTCGCATTGAAAACTTGTCGCGGCGCGGTCGCGCCAGGCGCCATTCATCGACATGCCGTTCGTCGCCATTGTGTTCTCGTTCTTGGTGGAGCGATGGGACCTATGTTCGCCAGCCTCGCATGCGCGGTCAAGCAGTCGCATTCGTCATGGCCGCATTCGCAAAAGCGATGTCAGCGTCGATCGCGCAGCCAAGTCTCGCGCGTGACCTTCCATTTCTCCGCTGTGGATTCGCCGTTGTGATGCGGAAGCTCGACGAAGCCGACGAATTCGGCTCCGGTCTTCTGCTTGACCCGGCGCGAGGCGACGTTGGACGGCGCGTTGCAGACATGGAAGCTGGCAAGGCCAAGCGTCAGGAAGGCGAAATCGTTCACCGCCGCGATCGCCTCCGTCATGAGGCCCTGATTCCAATACGGCTCGGCGAGCCAGAATCCGCGATTGCCCTTGCGGCCGTCGGCGCGCGGCCGGAAATTGATGTTGCCGATCGCCTCGCCATCGCCGGCACGCAACACCAGCACCCATTGATAGCTTTCCTCGCCGGCCGCGATCTTGTCCAGCTCCCGCTTGATAAAACTTTCCGCGCCGTCGCCGGGATAAGGCCACGGCACCACCGTGGCGAGAGTCCTGATCACATTCCAATTGTTGAAGTGACGCTGGATCGCCGCGGCATCCGACAGCGCAAGCGGCCGCAGGATCAGGCGCGGCGTGTCGATGCGCGGGGTCTCGAACATGTTACTTCTGGCACTTCGGACACCAGAACGTCGAACGGCCGTTCTGGGTGAAGCGCCGGACGATGCCCTCGCAGCCCGATGTGCGGCACGTCTCGCCTTCGCGGTCGTAGACCTGGAACGAATGCTGGAAATAGCCGAGATCGCCATTGGTCAATCGATGGTCGCTGATCGAGGAGCCGCCGGCCTTGATTGCCTGGTTGAGCACCGAATGGATCGCGCCGACCAGCCGTTTGGCGTGGTCGGTGGGCTCCGCTTTCTTCGTTGCCAGCGTCGCGGCCAATCGCCGCGGCGACAGATGCGAACGAAACAGCGCCTCGCAGACATAGATGTTGCCAAGTCCCGCCACCACGCGCTGGTCGAGCAGCGCGGCCTTCAGGCTGGTCTTCTTGTTGTGGCAGGAGCGCGCCAGCATCGCCGCGTCGAACGCGTTGCCGAGCGGCTCGGGACCGAGCCCTTTCAACAGCGGTTCATCCTCGATCGCGTTGCGCGCGATGATCTTCATGTAGCCGAAGCGCCGCGGATCGTTGAAGACGACGGCCGCACCCGACGACATGTGGAACACGACGTGATCATGCGCGCGATCCTCGCTGCGCGGATGGTGGAATTGCCCCGGCGTCGCCGCGCCCTCCTGCTTCAGCACGCGGAACGAGCCCGACATGCCCAGATGCATCAGCAAAACGTCGCCGGAGTTCAGGTCCGCCATCAGATATTTGGCACGGCGGCCGAGCCCGGTGATGGTCCGGCCCTCGAGCCGGGCGATAAAGTCTTTTTGAAACGGAAACCGCAAATCCTTGCGGCGGGCCTCGGCCTTGAGGATCCTGGACCCCTCCATGGCCGGCTGCAGGCCGCGGCGGACGGTCTCGACTTCGGGTAATTCCGGCATAGCAGGCATTCACCTTTTGGAAGTGACGTGATAGCGCCATTGCGGCCGCCGCGCTATGGTTTGGCTGGAGCGTTTTTCGAGCGAAGCGGCTACCGGTTCGCGTGAAGAAAGCGCGACCAATAAGGGTAAGAGTTCTGAGTGATGGATCGGCCGGATCAAACCACCCATTTCGGCTTCAGGGACGTGCCCCTGGGCGAGAAGCAGACGCTGGTGAACGACGTGTTTCACAGCGTGGCGTCACGCTACGACCTGATGAACGATCTGATGTCGGCAGGCCTGCACCGGGCCTGGAAGGACGTCATGATCACGACGCTCGATCCGCCGAAGGGCGACCGGCCGTTCGCGCTGCTCGACGTCGCCGGCGGTACCGGCGACATCGCGTTCCGGGCCGCCAAGACCGCGGGCGCGGGCTTTCATGCCACGGTCTGCGACATCAATACCGACATGCTCGCGGTCGGCCGCGAGCGCGCCGCGAAGCAGCACCTCGATGACCGCGTGTCGTTCGTCGAGGGCAACGCCGAGGCGCTGGGCTTCGCCGACCGCGCGTTCGACGCCTACACCATCGCGTTCGGCATCCGCAACGTGCCGCAGATCGACCTTGCGCTGCGCGAGGCCTATCGCGTGCTCAAGCCCGGCAGCCGCTTCCTGTGCCTGGAATTCTCCACCGTCGACGTGCCCGGCCTCGACAAGATCTACGATCTGTTTTCCTTCAAGGTGATCCCGCCGCTCGGCCGCGCCGTCACCGGTGATGCCGAGTCCTATCAATATCTCGTCGAGTCGATCCGCAAATTCCCGCGGCCGAACGCGTTCGCCGAGATGATCGGCGCCGCCGGCTTTGCCCGCGTGAAGTGGCAGAGCCTCTCCGGCGGCATCGTGGCGCTGCATTCGGGCTGGCGTTTGTGATCTCTGCACTGACCCACATCACGCGCCTCGCCCGCGCCGGTTTCGTGTTTGCGCGCGAGGGCGTGTTCGGCGTCGTCGATCCCGCGCTGGTGCCGCCACCCGGGCAGCTCGCGCTGAAGCTGGCGCGGCTGATCGAGCGCCGCTCGGCCAAATCAGGTCCACGGTTGTCGCGCGCACTGACGCGGCTCGGACCGGCCTATCTCAAGCTCGGGCAATTCCTCGCCACCCGCCCCGACGTGGTCGGCGTGGCGATGGCGCGCGATCTCGAAGCCCTGCAGGACCGGCTGCCGCCGTTCGCGCAGGAAGCGGCCGAAACCGTCATCACGCAATCGCTGGAACGGCCGTTGGCGCAGGCCTTCGTGCATCTGGGCCCTGCGGTTGCCGCAGCCTCGATCGCGCAGGTGCACCGTGGCGAAATCGAGCGCGACGGCGTGCGGCAGCAGGTTGCGGTCAAGGTGCTCCGGCCCAGTGTCGCCGCGCGCTTCCGCCGCGACCTCAGCGACTTCTTTTTTGTCGCGCACAAGGCCGAGGCGCATTCCGCCGAGGCGCGGCGCTTGCGGCTGATCGAGGTCATCAACACGATGTCGCGCTCGGTCGCGATGGAGATGGACCTGCGGCTCGAGGCGGCCGCGTTGTCCGAGATGGCCGAGAACACCCGCGACGATCCGGACTTCCGCGTCCCCGCGGTGGATTGGGATCGCACCGCGCACAGCGTGCTGACGATGGAGTGGATCGATGGCATCGCGCTGAACGATCACGTCCGGCTGGCACAGGCCAAGGTCGATTTGCCCGATCTCGGCCGCAAGGTGATCCAGAGCTTCCTGCGCCACGCGCTGCGCGACGGCTTCTTCCATGCCGACATGCATCCCGGCAATTTGTTCCTCGACGAGGCCGGCCGGCTCGTTGCCGTGGATTTCGGCATCATGGGACGGCTCGGGCTGAAGGAGCGGCGCTTCCTGGCCGAGATCCTGCTCGGCTTCATCACCCGCGACTATCGCCGTGTCGCCGAGGTGCATTTCGAGGCCGGCTATGTGCCGGGCCACCATTCGGTGGAAAATTTCGCGCAAGCGATCCGCGCGATCGGCGAGCCGATCCACAACCGCACCGCCGAGGAAATCTCGATGGCGAAGCTGCTCACGCTTCTGCTCGAGGTCACCGGCCTGTTCGACATGCAGACGCGCCCCGAGCTGATCCTGCTGCAGAAGACCATGGTGGTGGTCGAGGGCGTGGCGCGCGGCTTCGACCCGAAGCTCGACATCTGGAAGATCGCCGACCCCGTGGTGCGCGAATGGATCACGCAGAATCTCGGCCCGGCCGGCCGTATCCAGGGCGCGCTATCGGGCGCGGGCGAGCTCGGCCGCATCCTCGCCAACCTGCCGTCGATCGCCAACCGCGCCGTCACGGTGCTCGAGCAGCTGGAGACCATGACGCTGGAGGGCCACATGCTGTCGTCGGACTCGATCGACGCAATGGCCCGCGCCGAGGCCCGCAAGGCGCGGGTGCAGACCGTCGGCCTCTGGGTCATTGCGATCGCCTCCATCGCGATCTTCTTCGCCATCCGGGCGCACTGATTGCAATGCATGCACTATGTGATAGCATCGCTATCATATTTATTTGAGCATGATGCCTTGAGGGCACGCCATGGCCAGCCTGACCATCCGTAAACTCGACGACACGCTGAAGGCCTATCTGCGGCTGCGCTCCGCCAAAAACGGCCGCTCGGTCGAGGAGGAGGTCCGGGTGATCCTCCGGGACCTTGCAGACGGCGGTACGGAGCCTGCCGAGGCGCCCGGCCCGGGTTCCGCGACAGTGGCAGCCCCTGCTCCGCGGGCCGCCAGCGCGGCCGGCGAGCCGCGCGTCACCCTGATCATCGGCGGGGGGATAGCGGCCTACAAGGCGCTGGATCTGATCCGGCGGCTCAAGGAACGGCACATCCAGGTCCGCTGTGTGCTGACCAAGGCGGCCCAGCAATTCGTCAACCCGCTCGCCGCCAGCGCGCTGTCGCATGAGCGCGTCTACACCGACCTGTTCGACGCCGAGAGCGAATTCGACGCCGGCCATATCCGCCTGGCGCGGGACTGCGACCTGATCGTGGTGGCGCCGGCGACCGCCGACCTAATGGCCAAGATGGCGCAGGGCCATGCCGACGATCTCGCCACCGCCACCTTGCTGGCGGCCAACCGGCCGATCCTGCTGGCGCCGGCGATGAACCCGCTGATGTGGAACAATCCGGCCACCCGCCGCAATGTGCTGCAGCTCCGCCGCGACGGCGTCCATACCGTCGGACCGAATGCGGGAGAAATGGCGGAAGCCGGCGAAGCCGGTGTCGGCCGGATGGCCGAGCCGACCGAGATCGCCGCCGCCGCCGACCGCATGCTGCGCCCGCCGCAGCCGCGTCCGCTGGCCGGCAAGCGGGTGCTGATCACCGCGGGCCCGACCCATGAGGCGATCGATCCGGTCCGCTACATCGCCAATCGCTCGTCCGGCAAGCAGGGCTTTGCCATTGCCGCCGCGGCGCGCGCCGCCGGCGCCGAGGTGGTGCTGGTGACCGGCCCGGTCGAGCTCGACGACCCCCAGGGCATCTCGGTCATGCGCGTGGAGTCCGCCCGCGACATGCTGCATCGGGTCGAGGCGGCGCTGCCGGTCGACGTCGCGATCTTCGCCGCCGCGGTCGCCGACTGGCGGGTCGCCACCGAGGGCAGCCAGAAGCTGAAGAAGACCGCGGCCGGCATGCCGCCGCTGCAGCTGGTCGAGAACCCCGACATCCTCGCGACAATTTCCAAGCTGAAGGAGCAGCGGCCGCCGCTGGTGATCGGCTTCGCCGCCGAGACCGAGCATCTGATCGAGAACGCCAAGGCGAAGTTCGCGCGCAAGGGCTGCGACTGGATCGTCGCCAACGACGTCTCGCCGGCGAACGGCGTGATGGGCGGCGACCGCAACACCGTTCACCTGCTCTCGCGCGAGGGCAAGGACGTCACCGTCGACTCCTGGCCCGTCATGACCAAGGAGGAAGTCGCGACCGCGCTGGTGTCGCGCATCGCCAGAGCCTTAGGAACCGCATCGTGAGCGCCACCATCAAGGTCGAAGTCCACCAATTGCCGCACGGCGCCGATCTCTTGCTGCCGATCTATCAGACCGCCGACGCCGCCGGCCTCGACCTGCTTGCGGCGGTGCCGCGGTCAGCGCCGCTGCTGCTGCTGCCGGGCCGCTACGAGATGGTTCCGACCGGGCTGACGATCGCGCTGCCGCCGGGCTATGAGGCCCAGGTGCGGCCGCGCTCCGGCCTTGCCGCCAAATACGGCGTCACGGTGCTGAACTCGCCCGGCACGATCGACGCCGACTATCGCGGCGAGATCAACGTGCTGCTGATCAATCACGGCCATGAGGTGTTTTCGATCCGGCGCGGCGAGCGCATCGCGCAGATGTTGATCGCGCCGGTCACGCGGGCCGAGCTGGTTCCGGTCGACGTGCTGTCGGCGACCGGGCGCGGCAGCGGCGGCTTCGGCTCGACCGGACGCTAGAGCGCGAAGTGTGCGGACGAGCTTCGGGAGATCACGCTTCGTGCGCTCTCCGCATGACTACGAAGTCAATTCGCATAAAATCCGCGCCACCCGGCGGCATTTTTTCACAGGGGATTCTGCGTTCACGGTCTGGACTCTTACTCGCCGAGTCCCGTTGGGACTATTCTGTTTTGATTCGAGCGCGACGGGGGGTCTTCGTCGGGCTGACTGGTCCTGCTTGGGCATGATCGGCGGACAAACGTTGTACGTTTGCCGTGAGGGAACACCGGTCTCCTCTTTTCCGGATCATGCCTGGGGTTTGTGCGTTCTGGGGCAACATATGTCGGGCGTAGTCGCGGCAATGCGTCGAACCCTGCTGTCATGCACCTCACTGGCGCGCGACGGCATGATTGGGCTCGCCATCACCGCATTGCTGCCGGCCCGCACCGCGTTCGCCGCCGAGAGCCCGGTCGCCCAGGCGATGTCGGATCATTTCGGCTTCAATCACCAGGAGGTCGCGGTCCTCGCGACGTCGCTTGCGCTGGTCGGCTTCTCGGCCGTCGCCGCGATCCTCTTGATGCGCACCCGCGTGCGCGCGACGAGGGCCGAGGAGCAGTTGCAGTCCGAGATCACGGACCTGCAGGCGCAATCGGACCGGCTCCGCGCGCTGCTGTTCGTCGAGCCGCAGGTCCTGATCTCCTGGGCCGCGGGCGACAACCGGCCGCAGATCTCGGGCGACATCTCGCTGGTGATGTCGCAGGAAGGCTCGCCGCAACGCGTCCTCGCCTTCGGAACCTGGCTGCCGCCCGAGCCGGCGCTGCAGATGGACCACGCCGTCGACGCGCTGCGCGAGAAGGGCGAGGCGTTCCTGCTCAACCTCTCGACATCGGCCGGCCGCGCCATCGAGGCGATGGGCCGCGCGATCGGCGGCCAGGCCATCGTGCGGATCCGCGAGCTCGGCGGCCTGCGCCGCGAGCTCGCCGAATCGCACCTGCGCTACAAGACGCTGCAGGAGGAAACCGAGCTGCTGCGCGATTTCGCCGCCGCCGCGCCATGGCCGATCTGGGCCAAGAGCCTCGAGGGCAATCTGCGCTATGCCAACGCGGCCTATGTCCGCGCCACCGAGGGCAAGAGCGTGTCCGACGCGCTGCAGCGCAATCTCGAACTGCTCGAAAGCGACCAGCGCACCGAATTGACCCGCGCGCTGAACGACAATGCCAATTATGCCGCGCGGCTGCCGATCGTCGTCAGCGGCGAGCGGCGGATCTACGACGTGCAGGCGCTCAAGCTCTCCGGCGGCAGCGCCGGTATCGCGATCGACGCCAGCGAAGCCGCGGCGTTGCGCGCGGCGATCGCGCGGATGGTCGAGGCGCACCGGCGCACCCTCGACCAATTGTCCTCGGGCGTCGCGGTGTTCGATGCCGACCGGCGGCTCACCTTCTACAACGAGTCCTATCGGCGGCTGTGGGGCCTCGACCAGGCCTTCCTCGACGGCAACCCCGACGATTCCAGCGTGCTGGACCGGTTGCGCGCCAACCGCAAGCTGCCCGAGCAGCCGGACTTCCGCGCCTGGAAGGCCAAGCTGCACGAGGCCTATCGCGCGGTCGAATCCGAGACCTATACCTGGTTCCTGCCCGATGGCCGCGCCATCAGCGTGGTCACCACGCCGAACCTCGAGGGCGGCGTCACCTATCTGTTCGACAACGTCACCGAGAGCCTCGACCTCGCACGCCGCTACGACCGCCTGACGCGGGTGCAGCGCGAGACCCTGGACAATCTCGGCGAGGCGGTCGCGGTGTTCGGCAGCAACGGCCGCGCCGAACTGTTCAACCCGCCCTTCGCCAAGATGTGGAAGCTGCCGGCGGACGCGCTGCAGGGCGAACCGCATATCGAGGCGGTGGAAGCGCTGTGCCGGCCGCTGTTCGACGACGCCCTGACCTGGCGCACGCTGCGCGAGCAGATCACCGCGATCGAGAACCGCGCCCAGGTCGCGCTCAAGCTCGAGCGCAAGGACGGCAGCGTGCTGAATTGCATGACCATCCCGCTGCCCGACGGCAAGACCCTGCTCGCCTTCCAGGACATCACCGACACCGAAAATGTCGAGCGGGCGCTGCGCGAGCGCAACGAGGCGCTGGAAGCCGCCGACCAGATGAAGGTGGACTTCGTCCACCACGTTTCCTACGAGCTGCGCGCACCGCTCACCACCATCATCGGCTTCGCGCATTTCCTCAGCGATCCCTCAACCGGACCGCTGACGCCGAAGCAGGCCGAATATCTCGACTACGTCACCAAATCGACCAACGCGCTGTTGGCGCTGACCAACAACATTCTCGATCTCGCCACCATCGACGCCGGTGCGATGAAGCTCGAGCTCGGTCCGGTCAATATCGGCCAGGCGATCGAGGCCGCCGCCGAAGGCATCCAGGATCGCCTCGCGACCGACCGCATCACGCTGAAGGTCGATATCGAGCCTGAGATCGGCGCCTTCGTCGGCGACGAGCGGCGCGTGGTGCAGGTGTTGTATAATCTGCTCGCCAACGCGGTCGGCTTCTCGCCGCATGACGCCACCGTCACGATCAGCGCGCACCGCACCGAGCACAGCGTGGTGTTTGCGGTGACCGACGCCGGTCCCGGCATTCCGGCCGAGATGCGCGACAAGGTGTTCAACTGGTTCGAGAGCCATTCGCACGGCTCGCGGCATCGCGGCGCGGGGCTTGGCCTGTCGCTGGTCCGCTCCTTTGTCGAACTGCATGGCGGACGGGTGCGGGTCGATTCGACCGTAGGCCGCGGCACGACCGTGACCTGCGACTTCCCGATCGACCAGACCGCACATCGCAACGCTGCTGAATGACGGCGACCTCGACATTCTCGGTGGCGCTCGCGAACGAGACCGCGACAGCGGAGCTGATGGCCGACCTCGCGCTCCTGATCGGCGCCGGCGACGTCATCACGCTGTCCGGCGACCTCGGCGCCGGCAAGACCACGGCCGCGCGCGCGCTGATCCGTTACCTCGCCGCCGACGATGCGCTGGAGGTGCCGAGCCCGACCTTCACGCTGGCACAGAGCTACGAGCTGCCGTCGTTTCCGCTCGTCCATGCCGACCTCTACCGCATTAACGACGCCAGCGAGCTCGAGGAGATCGGGCTGTCGCCGCTGCCCGACGACATCGTGGCGCTGATCGAGTGGCCGGAGCGCGCGCCCGATGCGATGCCCGCCAACCGCATCGATATCGCGTTCAGCCATCGCCCGGCGCTCGGATCGGCGGCGCGCGCCGCCGAGATCACCGGCCATGGCAAGGGCGCAGCGAAGGTCGCGCGACTCAACGAGCTGCGTCAGTTCCTCGATCGCGCGGGCTTTCTCAATGCCCGGCGCGAACGCATGCCGGGCGATGCCTCGACACGCTCCTATGCGCGGCTGCGCAACGACGACGGCACCGTCATCCTGATGAACTCGCCGCGTCGTCCCGACGGCCCGGCGATCTACAGCGGCCAGTCCTACAGCGCAGCAGTGCATCTCGCCGAAGACGTCAGGCCGTTCGTCGCGATCGGAAACGGCCTGCGCAAGCATGGTTTCTCCGCGCCTGCGATCCGTCACATCGACCTCAAGTCCGGCTTCCTCATCACCGAGGATTTCGGCGCCGAAGGCATCATCGATGGCGATCCACCGCAGCCGATCGCCGAGCGTTACGAGGCGGCCGTCGACATGCTGGCGGCGCTGCATCGTGAAGTGCTGCCGGAGCAATTGCCGCTGACATCAGACGAGAGCTACGACATCCCGGTGTTCGACATCGACGCCTGGCTGATCGAGATCGGGCTGATGCTGGAATGGTACCTGCCCGACCGCGGCGTGCAGCCGAGCGAGGAGCTTCGCGCCGAATTTCTCGGGATGTGGCGCGGCCTGCTTGAGAAGCCCGCGGCGGCGCCGCGGACCTGGGTGATCCGCGACTTCCATTCGCCGAACATCATCTGGCTTGCCGAACGCACCGGTATCCTGCGCGTCGGCGTCATCGATTTCCAGGACGCGCTGCTGGGCCCCGCGGCCTATGACGTGGTGTCGCTGCTGCAGGACGCGCGGCTCGATGTGCCGGAGCAGCTCGAGCTGTCGCTCTTGACCCGCTACATCAAGGCGCGGCGCGCCACCGATGAGAGCTTCGATCCGGCCGGCTTCGCCGAGCTCTATGCGATCATGTCGGCGCAGCGCAACACCCGCCTGCTCGGCACCTTTGCGCGGCTCAACCGCCGCGACGGCAAGCCGCAATATCTCAAGCACCAGCCGCGGATCTGGACCTATCTCGAGCGGTCGCTGGCGCATCCGGCGCTGACCAGCTTCCGCATCTGGTACACAGCCAACGTCCCTCCTCCAGTACCGTAGTTTACGGGTTATTAGCCTCAGGCCCCCTAAGGTTGCCGAGCCCGCACCTGATCCATGGCGCGGCCGGATCTGGAGCGGGACCACACGATGGGGACGGAACGACGCAAGGGCGATCGTGTCACGTTTGAGCGCGGCATAGCGGCGCACATGATGGGCATCGACGGCACCTGGCGGCGCGACTGCACCATGGAAGACGTGTCGGAGACGGGCGCCAAGCTCTCCGTCGACGGCTCGGTCGAGGGCCTGAACCTGAAGGAGTTCTTTCTGCTGCTGTCGTCCACAGGATTGGCCTATCGCCGCTGCGAGCTGGCATGGGTCAATGGCGACCAGATCGGCGTCAACTTTCTCAAACAAGGCGACAAGAAGAAGAAAACTGCCAAACGCGGCACGCAAGCTGCCGACGTCTAGGCCAGGGTCGTCATTGCCGTCTTACGGCCGTCATGTCCGATGACTATGGCGTCTGATTGATGTGCTTGCCGAATCGCCGTGATATGATCGGCGCATGAGAGATGATGACCGAGAATATCCGGAAGATGCCCGTCACACCCCATAAGGCCATGGTGCTCGCTGCGGGCCTCGGCGTGCGCATGCGCCCCCTGACCAACACGATGCCGAAGCCGCTGGTCAGCGTCGCCGGCCAGCCGCTGCTCGACCATGTGCTCGACAAGCTCGCCGGCGCCGGCGTCAGCGAAGCCGTCGTGAACGTGCATTATTTGCCCGACCAGATCATCGAGCACGTCAAGACCCGCAGCCGTCCGCGCGTGATCATCTCCGACGAGCGCGACCAGGTGCTCGGCACTGGCGGCGCAGTGGTGAAGGCGCTGCCGCTGCTCGGCGACGCGCCGTTCTATCATCTGAACGCTGACACGATGTGGATCGACGGCGTGCGCTCCAATCTGGCGCGGCTCGCGGAAACCTTCGATCCCGCGCGGATGGATATCCTGCTGCTGATGGCGCCGACCGCCTCGAGCATCGGCTATGGCGGGCGCGGCGACTATTCGATGTTGCCGGATGGCGCCTTGCGCAAGCGGCGCGAGCATCAGGTGGTGCCGTTCGTCTATGCCGGCGCCGCGATCATGTCGCCTGCGCTGTTCGCCGACGCGCCGGCCGGCGAGTTCTCGCTGACCAAGATCTTCGACCGCGCCAACGAGCAGGAGCGGCTGTTCGGCCTGCGCCTCGACGGCGTCTGGATGCATGTCGGGACTCCCGACGCGATCCAGGCTGCGGAAGAAGCCTACCTGGAAAGCGTCGCTTAGGCGGCGCCGTCGTCAGTCATCGGCGTCGATCGCGAGCGCCGCAAAGCTAGCAAGCCAGTGTTCGCCCATATAGTCGCTGGCGATATGCGGCAGGCCGGCGCCGAGATGGCGGCGCGCAGCATCCTGCAGAATCGGACGACGGGCATCGGCCGCCGGCAATGCGCCGGCCAGCGCCCGCCAGCACCATGCGCGGCTGAGATTGAGCCCATCGAGATGCGCCAGCTTGCCGTCCGTGCGATCGGTGACCGTGGCGGGCCGGAACAGGGTTGCCGGTTCGCGCAGTTCGAGCCGCGGCAGGAAGCGGTCGAACCAGGGCAGGAAGTCGCCCGGTACCAGCAGCCGGCGCATGCACTCCGCTTCGATCAGCGCGGACGACTGGAAGTCGTCGCCGCTCGGCTCACCCCAGGCCGGGCAATCCTGATCAGCGCCGTACCAGCGCAGCGCCGTGTCGCGCAACAGCGCACTGAGCGCATCGTCCTGTGTCACTGCGGCGTAGTCGGCTGCCATGCGCAGCCCGAACGCGGTATTGAAATGGGTGCCGACCCGCACCGGATAGGTGGCGAGCGGCAGGAAATCGCGGTAGCGCTGCGCGAAGATCCCGGCCAGCGGAGCGATCCGGTCGCGCCAGCTGTTGTTCTCGAGGAGCGAGAGCTCTGCCGCGAGCTTCAACAGCCAGCCCCAGCCGTAGGGCCGCTTGAAGCCGCGTGCGGTCGGGGCGGCGAGATAGCTGCATTCGGCCGCGATCTTCTCCGCAACGAACTGCGCGTCGAACAGCGCGCGGATGTCGTCCGCCGCCCCGGATGAGGGATAGCGGCGCAGCAGCCGGGCGAGCATCCAGTAGCTGTGGACGCAGGAGTGCCAGTCGTAGCTGCCGAAGAACACCGGATGCAGTTCGCGCGGCGTGCGCGCGTCCTGCGGCCCCGCCAGCACGTGATCCGGCTTGTTCGGATATTCGCGCGTGACATGGCCAAGCGCGATGCGCGCGAAGCGGACGGCGAGCTCTTCGGTCAGGATCGTCGCGCTCATGGTGAGGCATTCTCCTTGCGCTCGCGGCGAACGAGCATCTCGATCAGCCGCGGCGTCATATAGATCGGAAACTGCGTGGCGGCGAAGAACAACGCCGTCATCGGCGACACCGCAGCGCCCATCGCCGACCAGACCAGTCCGACATTGCGGTTGCCGAGAATGAGGCCGCTGGTCAGCCGCGCAGCCAGATTGCCCGGCGTGAGCAGCGCGCCACACAATTGCAGGGCAAGATTGCAGGCGAAGGCAAGGCCGACGCAGGTGAACGCGGCGGCCGGTTGCGCTTCGATCTGAGCACGCACCCCGGCCATGGTGGCGATCGCGAACAGCAGCACCGAGGCGAGCACGAGCGCGTCGATGATCCGCGCATGCTGCGCCAATCGTGCAGCGGCCTGATTGCGCAGCAGCAACGCCAGCGCGCCGGCGGCGCCGACCAGCAGCGCCAGCCGCGTCGCAAGCGCCAGCGGATCGAGCGCGAGATCGGCAAATCCCGCGGCGATCAGCGGCACGGTAACCGGCGCCAGCGCCATCGACAGCAGCGTCACGGCAAGCGGAATGGTTGCGTCGAAGCCGAGCATGCGCGCGACCGCCGCCGTGCCACTCGACGGCGGCGCACACACCGACAGCACCAATGCGACGATCAGCTCCGGTCGAAAGCCGGCGCCGCGCGCCGCAAAGCCGACCGCAAGCGGGCTCGCCAGCATGGCGAGCGCCGGCAACAGCAGCCAGACCAGCGGCCGCCGCAACGCACGCCGGAACGCCGTCCCGTCGACCTGGAGGAAGGTGCCGAGCACCAGAACGAAGATCGCCGCCGCCATCAGCGGGCGGGCGCCATCCGCCAACGCAGGGAAAGCCAATCCCGCCAGCACGCCGATGATCAGCAGGGTCGGCCCGCGCGGCACGAGCCGTTCAAATCTCGCCAAATTCCTGGGTCCCGTCGTCATGTCCGACCAACGAGCATAGGCCAGGGCAAATCATTGTTGAAATCGATTATTCTTATAGGCACTATTGCTACGATGAATTTAGCCGCCATCGATCTCAACCTGCTGGTCGCCTTCGAGGCGCTGATGGAGGAGCGCCATGTCACCCGGGCGGCCGAGCGCATCGGGCTCGCCCAGCCGTCCATGAGCAGCGCGTTGCGGCGGCTGCGTGCGCTGTTTGCCGACGAACTGTTCCTGCGTGCCGGCGCGGGCATGC
>NZ_JAQOSR010000197.1:0-14131 GCF_046718885.1 Bradyrhizobium sp. UFLA01-814
CGAGGCGCTCCCTAACAAAGGCCACGCCTCGTTCTACACCGATTCCATCCAACCAATCAGCAGGGATCAAACACTTTTCGCAGGGACGACGCGTGGAGAGGTCTCGGTCGGCTCTGACGCAACGGCGCGCGGTGAAAGGTCAGCCCCTGACCGGCAGCGTCACCACATCGTAGCCGTGGCTGATCTTCCGCTTCAGCACCGGGTCTTCGAGTTCGAACTCGAACCGGCTGGCCGGGCGGATGCCGCCCTTGGCGGCGAAGGTGCCGCCGAACATGGCGCAGCCGTCGGGCAGCGCGCCCTGGTCGAAGCCGCGCGCGATCAGGTCCTTCACCGGCAGCATGTGATCGAGCGTGCCTTCCTGGTAGAGCACGCGCTGGCCGCCGATTGTGGCCCAGGAGCGCAGGACCAGCTGGTCCCAGTGATCAATCACATCCTCGAGTTCCCACAGCTCCGACGCCATCGGCTTGTCGCACATCTGCTTCGACACCGTGACGCTGTAGCTCTCGACCTTGCGGTCGGTGTGGTCGGAGCCGCAGCCGACGAAGATGCGGCCCTGCCAGCCGATCAGCACGAACTCGACCTCGCCGCTCGAATCCTCGCCGCAGACCTCGATGGCATCGGCGAAGGTGAGCCGGCGCGCCGAGCAGCGGTAGTAGATCGGCGTGGTCGCGGGCCGCGCGATGCCGAGCGCTTCGAGCTCGGCGATATGCTTGTCGCGCGCCACCGGATCGCGGCCGGTCCAGCCGGCGATCACGGCCTGCCTGATTTCCAGTGTGAGCGGAGTGGCGACGCCCTTGTCGTCAACATTGAAGGTGAGATCAAACACGGATCACGGTCTCCATTCCGGCAGCGAGCTCGAAAATGCGCCGATCCGAACCGCCCGCGGCGGCGAGCATCAGTCCGACCGGCGCCTCGCCCTCGCGATGCGCGGGCAGCGAGATCGCGCAGCCGTCGAGCACATTGATCAGCGTGCAGTTGCGCAGCGCGCGCAAATTCTCGGTGGCGAACGCTCTGTCGTCGGTGAGGCTGGCGATCGTAGGCGGCAGGTTCGCCGTGGTCGGCAGCACCATCGCATCATAGGGCGCGATCCGCTCCTCGGTGCGAGCGATGAAGGAGCGGCGCGCGTTGAGCAGATCGATATAGTCGGCGGCCGGAAAGCCCTCGCCGCGCTGGATGCGCACGGCGACGCGCGGATCGTAGATGTCGCCCTTGCTGGCCAGCAGGAAGCGATGCCAGGCGTAGCTTTCGGCGGCGGCAAAGCCGCCCTTGGCGTTCATGACGCCGACATCGAGCAATTCAGGCACCTCGATCCGCTCGATCAAGGCGCCTGCGCGCGACAACGAAGCGAGCGCGCGCTCGAAGGTCTTCGCGACGGCATCATCGAGGTCGTCGAGCGCGACCGTGGTCGGCACCGCAAGCCGCATGCCCTTCACCGGGCGCGGCGTGACCGGCGTCACCGGCTGGTCGGCGAGCACCGCGTCGAGCGCGGCGCAGCAGGCCACCGAATTGGCCAGCGGGCCGTAGCTGTCGAGCGTGAACGACAGCGGTACGCCGCCATCGAGCGGAATCCGGCGCTGCGTCGGCTTGTAGCCGACGATGCCGTTGAAGGCCGCCGGAATCCGGCAGGAGCCGCCGGTGTCGGTGCCGAGCGCGCCGAACGCCATGCCGTCGGCGATCGAGACCGCCGCCCCCGAGGACGAGCCGCCCGGCACGTGGCCGACGCTCCGGTTCCAGGCGCTCTTCGGCGTGCCGTAATGCGGATTGATGCCGATGCCGGAATAGGCGAACTCGGTCATGTTGGTGCGGCCGATCACGACGAAGCCGGCGCGCTTGAGCCGCGCCACCACCGGCGCATCGGCATCCGCCGGCGCCGAATCCTCCAGCGCCCGGGAGCCGGCGCGGGTCACCTGCCCCTTGATGTCGAACAGATCCTTGATCGAGACCGGGATCCCGGCAAAGGGCGACGGCGCCGCATTGGCCTTGCGCAGCCGATCCATGGCGTCGGCGGCCTCCAGCGCGGCATCGCGGTCGACATGGATAAAGGTGCGCTGGCCCTCGCCTGAGGGATCAGCGATCCTGGCGATGCACTGCTCGACGAGCTTGCGGGCAGAGGTCGTGCCGCTGGCGAGATCGGCGGCAAGGGAGGCGAGTGTCGGATTCTTGGGCATGGCTTTCACTTCACGGCTTGCACTTCATGGCTTGCAGCTGATTGTCGCCCGAACCGAGGCCGATTTCCAGTGTGCGTGGCCCCTCACCTCGCATCACTTCAGCCCGAAATAGGCGCGGTGCAGCTCTTCATTGCCGCTCATCTCGGCAACCGTGCCGGAGAAGCGGATCCGCCCGCCTTCCAGCACGAATACGCGGGTGGCAATCTCGAGGAAACCGATATTTTGCTCGGCGATCAAGAGTGCCAGCCCGCGGCCCTGCAGGCTCGACAAGGCGCGCAGCACCTCCTCGACGAACAGCGGCGACAACCCGGCCGAGGGCTCATCCATCACCAGCAGCTTCGGCTCGGCCGACAATGCCTTGGCGATGCCGAGCATCTTGCGCTGACCGCCGGACAGGCTGGACGCGGGATCGCGGCGCTTGTCGCGCAACACCGGGAACAGGCCGTACAGTTCGTCGACCCGCGCCCCCGGATTGGCATGGCCCAGCGCCTGCGCGCCGACGCGGATATTTTCCTCGATCGACAGGTCGGGAAACACCGCAAGCTCCGACATGTAGGTCATGCCGCGCTTCATACGGTCCGACGAGCGCATCTTGGTGATGTCCTCACCGCCGAGCTTGATGTGGCCGCTGCGGGCTTCGATCAGGCCGACCAGCGACTTCAGGAACGTGGTCTTGCCCGCGCCGTTGGCGCCGAGCAGCAGCACGGTCTCGCCGGGGCGGACGTCGAGATCGACGCCCCACAACACCTGCATGGTGCCGTAGCCGGCATCGACGCCCCTCGTGTCCAGAAGCGACACCGCATCAGTGGGCATGCTCGCCTCCCAAAAACACCTCGATCACTTGCGGCTCGCGCACCGCGGTCGCCAGCGTCCCCTCGAAGATCTCCTTGCCCGCATTGAGCACGATGACGCGGTCGGTGATCTGCTCGATGAAGCCCATCAGATGCTCGACCACGATGATCGCCATGCCGGTCGCGGCCAAGGCCTTGATGCGGCCGGCGATCCAGTCGAGCTCCGCCGGGTTGAGGCCGGCGGCGAGTTCGTCGAGCAGCAGCAGCCGCGGCCGCGTGGCGAGCGCACGGGTCAGATCGAGCATCTTCTGCTGCGCGCTGTTGAGATCGGCGGCCGGACGGTCGGCGACCTCCTTCAGCCGGAAATCCTCGAGCAGTTCGGCGATCGACGGCGCACCGGTCGCGCCGCCATAGGCCAGCGCCACCTGGATGTTCTCGCGCACCGTCAGCGACAGGAACGGCTTCGGCACCTGGAAGGTGCGATTGATACCGCGGTGAACGAGCTTGTGCGAGGCGACGCCGCCGGCGGTCGCGCCGTCGAACACGACCTCGCCGCCGTCAGGCGCATAGAGACCGGAGATCACGTTGATCGCCGTGGTCTTGCCGGAGCCGTTCGGGCCGACCAAACCGAGGATCTCGCCCGGCACGACGTGGAAGCTGAGGCCATCGAGCGCGTGGAAACCACCGAAGCGCTTGACCAGCTTCGAGACCTTGAGGATCGGGGTTTTCTCAGGGGACATGCCACCCCCTGCGGGTTGCCAGCGACACCAGTCCAGAGGGCAGGAACAGCACCAGGCCCATGATCAGGAGGCCATAGATCAGCTGGAAGTATTGCGGCGTAGTGAAGCCGATCAGATTGTAGATGCCGTAGAGGATCAGCACGCCGACGATCGGGCCGGTGATGGTGGCGACGCCGCCGAACAGCGCGAACACGATCGCGAAGATGCTGAACTCGCCGGAGAACACGTTGTCCGGATAGAACACCGAGACGTACCAGGCGTAGATGCCGCCGGCGAGGCCGGCGACCAGCGCCGAGGCGAGCCAGGCAATCACCCGCATCTTCACAATATTAACGCCGGCCATCGAGGCCGACACCGCATCCTCGCGCACCGCCTGGAGCGCCAGCCCGAACGGCGAGTTCTTCAGATAGACCACCGCGCCGACCGTCAGCGCCATCACGACGACGGCGGCATAGTAGGCGTGGGTCGGGTTGAAGGTGCCGGTGAGCGAGACGCCGTAGGGGCCCTTGGTGATGCCTTCCAGCGCCGGGTTGGCGACGAAGTGCAGCACCGCGAGCGAGGCCGCGAGATTGGCGATCGCGAAATACGCGCCCGACAGCCGCAGCAGCGGCGTCAGCAACAGGCCGAGCGCAACCGCCACGACGCCGCCGACCAGCACGGCGAGCGGTGCGGGCATCTGCAGATGCATCACCATGATGGCGAAGCCATAGGCACCGGCGCCGAAGAAGCCGACATAGCCGAACGGCAGATAGCCGGTGAAGCCATAGATGATGTTCACGCCCTGCGCGAGGATCAGGAAGATCACGAAGTTGAACAGCAGCAGATGGTTTTGATAGACGCCGGGCAGCAGTGCGAACACCACCACCAGCGGCGCCAGGATGAACAGCAGGTGCTTCGAGGCGCTATGCAACGCGCACCCGCCTTCCGAGCAGACCGCTCGGGCGCAACAACAGGATCACGATCAACAACACATAGGGCAGCAAGTCGGCCCAGGAACTGAGATAGGTCTGCACCAGCATGTAGCACAGGCCGTAGACGACGCCGCCGAGCGCGGTGCCGAGCGGATTGCCGAGCGAACCCAGCACGACGATCGCAAACGACGTCACGGTCGCGTCGGCGCCGAACGCCGGCGTCACCGAGCCGAACATGAAGGGCGCGAACACGCCGGCGACCGCCGCGATGCCGAGCCCGATGCCGAACGCCGCCGCCGAGACGCGATCGACATCAATGCCGGTCGCCAGCGCCTCGTCACGGCGCGACATCACCGCGCGGGTCAGGGTGCCGAGCCGGGTGTGGTAGAGATAGAGGTAGACCAGCGCGATCGCGATCAGGCTGGTGATCGCCGCGATCACCCAGGGCGCAGGAAAGCCCTGGCCGAAAATCTGGATCGGCCCTGCTCCGCCCGCCTTGCCGCCGAACCACTTCACCTTGATGGTCGTGAACACGGTGCCGAGCAGCCGGCTCTGGATCGATCGTTCGCTGGTGCCGGCGAAGATCGTGGTGACGGCCTCGATCACTTGCGACAGGCCGAAGAACAGGATGATCGACAGCATTTCCGGATTGGCCGAGCCCTGCAGCCGCGGCACCAGCACCCAGTACAGCAGCACGCCGACCAGCACGAACACCACGAAGGCCAGCGGCACCGCGAACAGCGGGTCGACGCCGGCGATGCCGACCACGCCGAGCGCGATGAAGGCGCCGAGCATCAGGATGTCGCCATGCGCAAGGTTGACGATGCGCATGACGCCGAACACGAGATTGAGACCAATGCCGACCAGGCTGAAATACAGCCCGAACAGCACGCCGGCAACGAGCGCATAGATCATGCTACCGCTCGCCGCCGAAGGTTACGCCCGCCGCCCTCACCTGCATCACGGAGCCGGATAGATCGGCTTGCCGGTGGCGGTCTCGTGCGGATAGATCGAGACGAACTTGATGTGATCGTGCTCGTCGACCGTCAACTGGCCGAGCGGCGTCAATTCGCCGATCTGGCCGCCCGTCTCATCCAGCGCGAAGGTGCCGTCCAGCGTCTTGAGCTGGCCGCTGAGCGAGAACACCGCGCGGCGCAGTTCCATCTGGTCCAGGCTGGTCGCAACCGACAGCGTCTTCTCGATCACCAGCGCAGTGGTGTAGCCGGCGACCGCGTTGAAGCCGAACTCCATCTTGCCGTCGTCGTACTTCTTGGTCCAGGCGGCGCGGAAATCCTTCATGTTCATCCCGAAATTGACGGGATAATCCAGCTCGGACGGCGGCACATAGGTCCAGATGTGCTCGAGGCCCTTGGCGCCGACATTCTTCTCGAGCAACTCGGTCTCGAGGCCGGCATAGATCGCGAACAGCATCTTGAACTTGGTGCCGACGTCCTGGACGTTGCGCAGGAAGGCGATGTCGTTCGGCGCATAGCCGAAATGGACCACGGCGTCCGGATTGGCGTTGCGGATGTTGTTGATGATGACGTTGTAGTTGGTGGTCTCGGTCGGGACGCCCTGGTCGTAGACGATCTCGATCGGCGCGCCGGACTCCTTGACGAACTTGCGGAACGCGTTGGCCTGGGTGCCGGTGAACTCGTTGGTCGAATAGAGGATGGCGACCTTCTTGATGCCGAGGCCCGGGCCGTCATGGCTGATGAAATCAGCGACCGGCTTCGGCCACACCGTCGACACCGGGTCGGCCATCAGCGCGATGTAGGGATTGTCCTTGGAGAAGAAGCTCGCGCCGGTGCCGGTCTGATCGAACAGGAACATCTTGTGGTCGCGCGCAATGGCAACGGCGGGCGCCGTCAGCACCGATCCGGAATCGGCGACCAGGAGGTCGACCTTATCCTGGGTGACGAGCTGATTATAAAGCGTCGAGGCGGTCGCGGTGTTGCTCTGGTCGTCATAGGAGACGAGCTTGATCGGGATCTTCTTGTCGAACGCCTTCACGAACACGCCACCCTCGGCGTTTTTCTGTTCGACCCACAATTTCAGCGAGCTGTAGACCGGCATCGAGATCGAGGCGTAGCGCCCCGACGACGCATAGAGCGTGCCGATCTTGATCTCCGACGGTGCGTCGGCGGCCATCGCCTGCGTGGCAAATGCGAGGCTGGCAGCGAGTGCCGCGCCGATGATCCTCAGCATGATATGTTCCTCCCGGCTATCTTGAACGTGTCTTGACGTATCTTGGACGCGGCCCTTCTACGCGCCGGATCGGAGCGACACAAGCATCGCGGCCTTAGCAATTGTGCGAGGGGCGGAATATGCGGCATGCGCGGGACACAGGCCGCTGCGCGGAGCATGGATGGACCGTTGACGGGCCTTGGTTCAATGTCGCATCAAGATCGTAACAATTTCGGGAGGAGACATCAGACATGGCCGAGCCCGCGCGCGCGAAACCAAAGCCGACACCGGAGACCCAGCATTTCTGGGATGGCACGAAGGCCGGCGAGCTGCGCCTGCAGCGCTGCGATGCCTGCGCCAATGTCTACTTTCCGCCGCGGCCGTTCTGCCCCTCCTGCGCCTCGCGCAAGGTCTCGATCTTCAAGGCCAGCGGCAAGGGCAAGCTCTACAGCTACGTCATCAACCACCGTCCCGCAGCGCCCGGCTTCACGCCGCCTTATGCGATCGCGGTCGTCGAGCTCGACGAAGGCCCGCGCATGATGAGCAACATCATCGATTGTCCGCAGACGCCGGAAGCGCTCGAGCTCGACATGCGGCTCGAGGTCGCCTTCGAGGCGCTCGACGACAAGATCACCCTTCCCTTGTTCCGTCCGGCAAAGGGGTAATGTGATGCGCAGGAACCAGGTTGCCGTCGTCGGTGCGGCCGAAACCACCGAACTCGGCGTCATCCCGAACATGTCGCAGATCCAGCTGCACGCGGACGCGGCGCTGAATGCGATCGCGGATGCCGGCCTGAAGCTGTCCGACATCGACGGCTTCGCCACCGCGGTCGAGACCCCGCAGCAGATGGCGCATTATCTCGGCATCACGCCGACCTGGGTCGACGGCACCTCGGTCGGCGGCTGCTCCTTCATGCTGCATGTCCGCCACGCCGCCGCCGCGATCGAGGCCGGCCTCTGCAAGACCGTGCTGATCACCCATGCCGAGAGCGGCAAGTCGATGATCGGCAAGCAGCCGCGCTTCACGCCGGCCGACAGCCTCAACGGCCAGTTCGAGGCGCCGTTCGGCGTTTACGGGCCACCGAGCATGTTCCCGATTCCCGTGCTGCGCTTCATGAAGACGCACGGCATCACGCATGAGCAACTTGCGAAGGTCGCCGTGGTGCAGCGCGAATGGGCGGCGAAGAATCCGCGCGCGACCATGAAGGATCCGATCACGGTCGCCGACGTCCTGAACTCGCGGATGATCGCCTATCCGTTCCGGCTGCTGCAATGCTGCCTCGTTACCGACGGCGGCGGCGCGCTGATCCTCACCTCGGCCGACCGCGCCAAGGATTTCCCGAACAAGCCGGTCTACATCCTCGGCACCGGCGAGAGCGTGGAGACGCCGATGGTCAGCCAGATGAAGACGTTTGACTCATCGCGCGCCTTCAAGGTGGCGGGCCCCCTCGCCTTCAAGGAGGCCGGCATCACCCACAAGGATGTCGATCATCTGATGATCTACGACGCCTTCGCGCATCTGCCGCTCTACGGCCTCGGCGATCTCGGCTTCATGCCTTATGAGGAGACCGGCAAGTTCATCGCCGACGGCAATACCCGCCCCGGCGGCAAGCTGCCGCTCAACACCAATGGCGGCGGCCTCAGCTACATGCACTCCGGAATGTACGGCATGTACGCGCTGCAGGAGAGCGTGCGGCAGATGCGCGGCATCGCGCCGGCGCAGGTGCCGAACGCGAAGATCTCGGTCTGTCACGGCGTCGGCGGCATGTTCGCCGCAAGTGGCACGATCATCTTTACGAACGAGAAGTAACAACTCCGTCGTTCCGGGGCGCGCGAAGCGCGAACCCGGAACCTCGAGATTCCGGGTCTGGTGCTTCGCACCATCCCGGAATGACGGAGAGCAAACCAGGAGAAGCGACATGGCAAAATCACTGCAGGATAAAGTCATCATCGTCACCGGCGCGGGCCGCGGCATCGGCCGTGAGATCGCGCTGCTCTGCGCGGCGGAAGGCGCCAAGGTCGTGGTCAACGATCCCGGCGGCGCCGCTGACGGCGGCGGCTCGAGCGCCGCGCCCGCCGAGGAGGTGGTCGAGGAGATCAAGAAGCGGGGCGGCACCGCGGTCGCCAATTTCGAGTCGGTGGCGGAAGCGATCCCCGCCAGCAAGATCGTGAAAACCGCGACCGACCATTTCGGCCGGCTCGATGGCGTCGTCAACAATGCCGGCATCCTGCGCGACATGATCTTCCACAAGATGAGCGTGGAAGCCTTCGAGGCCGTCATCAAAGTACATCTGATGGGCTCATTCTATGTCAGCCACGCCGCGGCACGCATCTACCGCGAGCAAGAGTCAGGCTCGTTCGTGCACTTCACCTCGACGTCCGGCCTGATCGGCAATTACGGCCAGGCCAACTACGCCGCCGCCAAGCTCGGCATCGTCGGCCTGTCGAAATCGATCGCGCTGGACATGGGCCGCTTCAACGTGCGCTCGAACTGCGTGTCGCCGTTCGCCTGGACCCGCATGATCGGCACCATCCCGACCGAGACCGACGCCGAGAAGGCGCGCGTCGAGAAGATCAAGCAGATGGGCCCGGAGAAGATCGCGCCGGTCTGCGCCTATCTGCTGTCGGACGCGGCCAAGGACGTCACCGGACAGATCTTCGGCGTGCGCATGAACGAGATCTTCCTGTTCGGCCAGCATCGTCCGGTGCGCTCGGTGCATCGCGGCGAAGGCTGGACGCCCGAGACCATTGCCGAACACGGCATGCCGGCGCTGAAGGGATCGTTCGCCAAGCTCGACCGCTCGGCCGACGTCTTCACCTGGGATCCGATCTGAACTTGATCTGATCCTCCGATCCGATCTGACAGTTTTATGAACCAGTCGCCTCCGCGAAACAGCGGGGGCGACACACTCTTTGGTTGTTTCATCATGGCGTGCCCGCATTGTGCCAGAATTGCGGGGGTATGATCGTCCTCCCGATAACAAAAAAGCCTGGGAGGACTTTCGTGACAAATCCAAGCAACATTCAGAAACACGAGGGCGACGGTGCGAAGGCGTTCGACCGTCGGACAATCTTGCGCGGCGCAACCGCGCTTGCTGCAACCGCGATGGCCGCATCCGATGCCGCAGCGCGCGACTTCGGCCCCAACGCGGAACCGCAGCGCTATCCCGATCCAGACATCGTCGTGATCGACGACAAGCGCTTCAAGGCCAAGGTCGGCAACACCGCGATCAAGCGGCTCTACACCGGCTGCCTGTGGGCGGAGGGTCCGGCCTGGAACGCGCAGGGCCAGTATCTGGTCTGGAGCGATATCCCGGCCAACCGGCAGTTGCGCTATCTCGACGATGACGGCCACATCTCCGAGCAATTCCACAAGCCGTCGAACGAGGCCAACGGCTCGACCTTCGATTTCGAGGGCCGCCAGATCACCGCCGAGCGCACGCGGCTGGTGCGCTACGAGCACGACGGAACCGTCACGCCCCTGGCGGAGCAGGCCAATGGCAAGCAGCTCAACGGGCCGAACGACATGGTCGTGCATCCCAACGACAAGTCGATCTGGTTCACCGATCCCGGCTATGGCGCGATTTCGATCTATGAGGGCCAACTGGCCAACACCGGATCGAAGCAGCCCTACCAGAAGGAAGCGGTCTATCGCATCGATGCTGCGACCGGCCAGATCACCAAGGTCGCCGACGAGCCGTTCAAGCCGAACGGCATCGCCTTCAGCCACGACTACAAGAAGGTCTATGTCTGCGACACCGGCACCACGCATTACCCGAACGCCAAGAACATCGTCTGGCAGTACGACCTCAACGGCGACAAGCTCTCGAACCCGCGCACGCTGATCGACATGACGCTAGACGGCAAGTCAGGCTTCCCGGACGGCCTGCGTGTCGACGTCGACGGCAATATCTGGGTCGGCGCCGGCTGGGTCGGACCGGGCTATGACGGCGTGCAGGTGTTCGCGCCCGACGGCCAGCGGATCGGCCAGATCCTGCTGCCGGAGACCTGCGCAAACCTCACCTTCGGCGGCAAGAAGCGCAACCGCCTGTTCATGACGGCAAGCCAGTCGCTCTACGCGGTCTACGTCGAGACCAGAGGCGCGCATAACTGTTGATGCAAACGCGCTGTCGTCCCTGCGAAAGCAGGGACCCATAACTACCGCTGTCAATCGTTGAAGAAAGCTGGGGCCCACATCGTTCACGACACTCCCAGTCGTGGTTATGGGTCCCGGCGTTCGCCGGGACGACGCTGTGGCTAACCGCTATTCCGCAGTCCCGCCGAGATCCCGTTGATCGTGATCTGAATCCCGCGCAGCACCTGCTCGTCCGGGTTCTGCGCGCGATACTCCTTGAGCAGCTCCACCTGCACGTGATTGAGCGGATCCATGTAAGGGAAGCGGTTGCGGATGCCGCGCTCAAGCAGCGGGTTACCCTGCAACAACCGTTCATGCCCCATGATGTCGAGCAACGTCTCGATCGACAGGTGCCATTCGCGGCGGATCTGGCCAAAAATCTTCTCGCGCAACGCGACGTCGGGCACCAGCTCGGCATAGCGCGAGGCGATCGCGATCGAGCTCTTCGCCAGCACCATGTCCATGTTGGACAATAGTGTGCGGAAGAACGGCCATTCCCGATAGAGCTCCTGCAGGAACGCCATGCCCTGCTCGGGATGCCCGGATATCCAGCTCTCGACCGCGCTGCCGAAGCCATACCAGCCCGGCAGCATCAGCCGGCATTGCGCCCAGGAGAACACCCACGGGATGGCGCGCAGGTCCTCGATCTCGCGGGTCTTCTTGCGCGAGGCCGGGCGGCTGCCGATGTTCAGCGTCGCGATCTCGTTGATGACGGTCGAACCCCAGAAATAATCGGCGAAGCCTTCGGTCTCGTAGACGAGGCCGCGATAGGCCTTGAAGGCGAGCGCGGAAATTTCCTCCATCGCCTTGAGATATTCGGGGCGCGGCGCGCTCTGCCGCGGCTGCAGCAGGCTGGTTTCCAGCGTCGCCGCGGCGAGGATTTCCAGGTTGCTGCGGCCGACCTCGGCATTGGAATATTTCGACGAGATGATCTCGCCCTGCTCCGTGATGCGGATCTGGCCGTTCACGGCGCCGCCGGGCTGCGCGATGATCGCGTCATAGCTCGGGCCGCCGCCGCGGCCGACCGAACCGCCGCGGCCGTGGAACAACCGCAAGCGCACGCCGTGGCGCTCGAACACCTCGACGAGGCCGATCTCGGCCTTGTAGAGCTCCCAGCCCGAGGTGACGAAGCCGCCATCCTTGTTGCTGTCGGAATAGCCAAGCATCACCTCCTGCACGCTGCCGAGACTGTCGACCAGCTTGCGATAATCGTGCAGCACCAGCATGCGGTCCATGATGCCGCTGGAGGCCCGCAGATCCTCAATGGTCTCGAACAGCGGCACGATGTTGACGGCGCTGCGGCCGGATGGATTGACGAGCCCGACCTCCTTCAACAGCACCGCGACCTCGAGCATGTCGGACATGCCCTGGCACATCGAGATGATGCATTGGGAGATCACTTCCGGCCCGAACCTGGCATGCGCCTCGGCCGCGGCACGGAACACGGCGAGCTCGCTTTGGGTCTCCTCGGAATATTTCACGAAGGGAGAGGCCAGCGGCCGCGCATTGCGCAGCTCGGCGAGCAGCAGGCTGACGCGGGCGTCCTCGCCGAGCGCCAGATAGGACATCCCCGGATTGGCGGTATCGAACAGCTCGGCGATGGTGCGCTCGTGCACCGCCGAGTTCTGGCGGATGTCGAGCCGCGCCAGATGGAAGCCGAAGCAATCGACCGCCCGCCGCAACTGCCGCAGCCGGCCGCGCGCGATCACGCTGGAATTGTTCGCGATCAGCGAGCGGTTGAGCACGTCGAGATCGGCCTGGAACTCCCTGGCGCTCGCATAGGGCTCAGCCTTGCCGACCGGCGGCCGGGTGGTCTCGACCTCGAGCCGAGAGGCCGTCGCCGCAAGCCTCGCATAGATGCCCGATACGGCCAGACGATACGGTTCGCCGCTGCGATGCGGCGAGGTGTCGGGCGAGCGCTCGGCGAGGCTCCGCAGCTCGTCCGAGACGTCGGCGAGATGCGCCGCCAGCGACAATTCGGCGCCAAGCGCATGCAGCTCCTCGAGGTAGAAGTTGAGTGCCTGTCTCGACTGCAGGCGCAGCGTGCCGCGCATCACCTCCGCGGTGACGAAGGGATTGCCGTCGCGATCGCCGCCGATCCAGCTTCCCATCCTGAGAAAGGATGCGAGTTCACCGGCCTCGCCGCCCTCCTTGTTCAGGCGGTCCTCCAGCGCGCAATGCAGCCGCGGCACTTCCTGCAGGAAGGTGTAGTCGTAGAACGACAGGCCGTTGGCGACCTCGTCGAGCACGGTCAATTTGGTCCGGCGCAACAGATTGGTCTGCCACAGCGTCACCACGGCGCGGCGCAGCTGCTCGTCGCTGGCGTCGCTCTCGTCTGGCGTCATCTGCAACCGCTCGCGGCGGTCGAGCAGATCGGCGATCTCCATCTCGCGGTCCATCGTGCTCTTGCGGCGGACCTCGGTCGGATGCGCGGTCAAGACCGGGCTGACGAGTGCACTCCTGAAGAAGCTGCGCAGATCGGCCGGGCTGATGCCGGCCTGGCGGGCATGCACCAGCGTCTGTTCCAGCGTGCTCGGCCGCGGCGCCCCGCTCGGGCCGCGGCTGCGCATCTGGCGGATGTTGTTCTGGTCCTCGGCGATGTTGGCGAGGTGGGAGAAATAGCTGAAGGCGCGGACGATCTGCAGCGTCTCGGCAATCGACATGCCGTCGAGGATGCCCTCCAGCTCCCGCCGCGCTAGCTTGTCCTCGTCGCGATGAAATCGGACCGAGGTCTGGCGGATGCGCTCGACCAGGTCGAATACGTCGGCCCCTTCCTGGTCGCGCACGGTGTCGCCGAGGACGCGCCCCAAGAGGCGGATGTCGTTCCGGAGCCGCGCATCCTCCTCCTGCGCAGTCGCTTCCAGAAGGCTGACCTCTGCGGCACGCTTGGCGCGGATTTCCGTCTCGGACGGCATGGTCTGGGGAGGCATTACCTGGGGAGACATGGCTTCGCTACTCCGGAGGCTGCCCGGCTCCTCCCGAGTGTGCGCTTTTTTTGCCGCAGCGCAAGATGAACTTGGTGGCGGTGCACCACTGCCGTCGTCCCGGCGAAAGCCGGGACCCATAACCACAGGGTTGAGTCGTTAGAAAGCTGTGGCCCCAGCGTCGTGCAACAATAACCTTCGGTGGTTATGGGTCCCTGTGTCTTGGAAGTCTGTCAGGATGAGGGTGGGCGGGAAGCCGTTGGGTCCTTGGCGCTT
>NZ_JAQOSR010000198.1:0-14086 GCF_046718885.1 Bradyrhizobium sp. UFLA01-814
GCGCTGGCGCCATTGCTCGATGCCGACTTCATCAATGATTGCATCATCGCCGGCGGCCTCATGACCGCCTGCACGGCTCCGGCGCCCCCGATGTGGCTGGCGGGCAGCTTTGCCACCCTGTCGCCGTCGCACGCCTATCTCTACACGCTGTTCGGCGCCAATCGCCTGCCCGCGAATGTGTTCGGCGAAGCACCGTGCGGGACGCTGCAGGTCGGTCTGTTCGATCGGAACGGCCAGGCCTCGCTGGAGGCGGTCAGCGTCTATCATACCGGGCTCGGCGACCTCCGCCTGCGGATACCGCTGTCGCGCCGGATGGCAATCGCGACCATCGCGCTGCCGCTGGCCAAGCTCACCCGCGACGGGATGCTCCACGGCATCACGGTCCAATACGGTGAGAGCGCCGCGAAAGCCGCCGACAGTTCGAACGTGACAGCGATCGCCGCGGGACGGCTCATCGATGCCGGCCTCGAACGGCGCGGCCGTCACTTCCGTGCTACCAGTGACGACGGCATGCTGCTGATGCCGGTCGACGGCTTCGAAGACGACGTCGCCATCTACACGGTCGCGCTGACCGCCCTCGACCATGACCGCATCCTTGCGGTCGCGGACCGCGACGGCAACGGTGCCCCCTCGGCCACACTGACCTGGCGCAGCACCAACGACACGCTCGCAACGAACAACGACAGCTGATTTGTCCGCCTGATCCGGCCGCCCCGCACGTAGAAGGTTAACGAGGGGTAGTGCGGGCATGATTTCGGCTGACACGGCGCAAGCGGACGGCTTGCAGACGAACTTCGACCAATTGCTGGCGGCGAACGGCATCCGGATGAGTGCCGCGCAGCGCCGTCGGCTTGCATGGCTGTCGGAGCGGCTCGGACCCGCGGTCCTCCATCAGGCCGGCTCGGTGCCGGCGAGGGACCATGGCGTCATCATCCTCGTCGAGCCGCCAAGCGGCCCCGCCGCCGAGATGCTTTACCGGTCGCTTCGCGCCGGCTGCGCGGTCGTCGTCCCCTTCGGCGAGAATCCCGCCTTCGACTTCCTGAAGAGCAAGCTGACCGACTTCGGAACGATCGGGCCGAGCCCTGATGGCCCGCACGAGATGTGGTGGGGCGGCCTCAATTGGCGCCCGATCGCGCCCGAGCAAGGCTCAAGGTCCGAGGCATCGCTGCGCGTGGTCTCCTGCTACCCCCGGGCTTGCGGCGACGATCATGCCCGCGCCCTCCGCGACAAGCTGGCCGAATTCCGGATCGCCTGCGACATCGCTCCGATCGACACCGCGGACGGCGCGCACATGCGCGCAGCCGAGAAAGCCGGCTTCATATTGCGGATGTGGGAGCAGCACCGCGAGCCGCTGCTCTTCATCGAGGCCGACGCAGTCCTCAGCGAGCCGCCACTGCTGCCGTCATACCTTGATTGCGACATCGCGCTCCACAAATGGAACCGGTGGGAAATGTCGGCGCGCACCCTCTATCTCGGCCGTTCGCCCGCCGCCGAAGCGGTGCTGCGCAACTGGCATCACATCGCGAGCGCCTATCCCGCGGTCTGGGAAGGCTATTTGCTCGACCAGGCCTGGAGCCTGACAGCATCGCAGATGGCGCTCGACACCGTCTGGCTGCCGCGCTCATACCACGCTCCGGCCGAAGACGCCGGCACGCCCCGCCACACCACAATCGTCCACAACCTGCCCACCGACGGCAGCGATCTTGGACCGGACGCCGAATTCGGCGTCGCAATGCGGGCCGCGCGGCGCGCGAGCCGCAGCGGCGGCCGTGACGCCATGATCGTGATCCGGTCGCAGGCGGCCTCGCATGATGCGATCATCGTGATCATGCGCGATATCGCAACCAGCGATGCGCGCGAAATGGCAGCCAGCATCGAGGCGGTCACCGGCGCGTTCGCGGCCGATTGCGGCGGGTTCGGCCGGCTCGAGCTCGCACTCTGCCCCTGGCAGGACGATATCCGCGCGGCGAAATCGGCCGCGAAAAGCGCGAACAACCGCATCATCGAGATCGCGCCGTGGCAGACGCTGCCGGCCGACCTGTTCCGCACCGTGGGCCAATCCCGCGATGCAGGAAGCGTCGTCGTGATGGCCGGGCAGCGCGGCTGATGAACGCCGGAAGACAGAGCAAGGGAAGGACATCGACATCATGAAGACAATCATCCTTCTTACCGGCGTCGCCAACCAGCAATTCGCGCTCACCGAACTGTTGAAGGCGCACAATCCGGCGCTGTCGTTCCGCTGCGCGGTAACGGCCGACGAGTTCGCCGCGATCGAGCCGGAGGTCTTGCGCGAGGCCCGGCTGTTGGCCTTCACCGCCAGCGTCATCGTGCCGAAGCACATCCTGGCGGCGCTCGGCCACGGCGCCTACAATTTCCATCCCGGCCCGCCGCAATATCCCGGCTGGGCGCCGGCGCATTTCGCGCTCTATGATGGTGCCCGCACCTTCGGCGCGACGGCCCATGTGATGGCCGCGCGCGTCGACTCCGGCCCGATCGTCGGGGTCGAGTCCTTCATCATTCCCGACAAGATCAGCGTACGCGGACTCGAACAGATCGCCTATGTGCGGCTTGCCCATCTGTTCTGGCGGATGTCGCGCGATCTCGCCTGCGATCCCATGCCGCTGGCGGAACTGGAGATCGCCTGGTGCGGAATCAAGAGCACGCGGCGGATGTACCGCGAGATGTGCGAGCTTCCCGCCGGCATCAGCGCCGGCGAGCTGGCGCGCCGGATCCGCGCCTTCCATGACGATTTCCGCGGCATCCCGCTGACCTGCTCGTTGCACGGCATCCGCTTCCAGCTGGCAACGACTGTCACGCAGGCGCCTGAGCCGCCGCAGGTGGTCTCGCCGCCGCTCGCCGCGGCCTCCTGAGCAACGGCCTCAACCGCGCGTCGCACGGCTCCGAACCTCGTGGCGCTGCTGCAAGTGCGCCCTCACCGCACGCTCCGCGGCGCGCGCGGAGCCGAAATAGCCGCCGTCGAGGCCGTCAAAGGCGCGGTCAGAGGAGAAGAAGCAGAAGCCGCGGCTATCGCTGACGACGATGCCGGCGGTGCGATCCGATACTTCGATGACATAGGCTTGGGACATTTGGGTTTGGGACATGCGTATTCGATCGCCGAATGACGGCGCTCCTGTCAGATTGTCGGATGCTTTGGATTTGTCGAAGCGATCAACAACAACAGACGCCGGTCGCCGCCGAGACGCAGCGATGCTGCATGCGGCTTCGCATGTCGCACATCAAGCTGCGGTGGTCATGTCTCATTGCGGTGACCTTGGACAACACGGATATCGCGCATCAATATCCAGCCGAACCGCGCCGCGGTCAATGAAATGGCTGACCAAAGATAAGAGCCCGGCGCGACGCCTCATTCGCGATGGGCGGAAAAACAGCACAGTTTTGGTGATGACGGTCGTTGACCGCTGAATTGCCGGGCACTGGGTGCCCGGCCATGATCGCTCAGGGCAGGATCGGCGGATGATAGGTGAAGGTCGCCATCAGGATCGCCGCCAGCAGCATCACGATCGGAAAGTGGATGAAGAACTGCACCGACGTGTAGCCGATCAGATCCTTCGACTTCAAGCCGAGGATGCCGAGCAGCGGCAGCATCCAGAACGGGTTGATGAAGTTCGGCAGCGTCTCGGCGATGTTGTAGACCATCACCGTCCAGCCGAGATGCGCGCCGATGTCGTTGGCCGCCTTCATGATGTAGGGCGCCTCGATGATCCACTTTCCGCCGGCCGACGGCACGAAGAAGCCGAGCAGCGCCGAATAGATTCCGACCAGGAACGAAAACACGGTGGAATTGCTGGAGGCGCCGACGAACCAGTGTGCGATCGTGTCCGACAGCGTCGTGCCGCTGCTGTTCGGGACCTTGGTCAGGATCTGCGCAATGCCGGCGTAGAACGGAAACTGCAACAGCACGCCGGAGACACTCGGCATCGCCTTCGAGAACGACTCGATGAGGCTGCGCGGACGCCAGTGCAGCACGATGCCGAGGATGAGGAAGACGAAATTATAGGTGTTGAGGCCCGACAGCGTGATCAACGGATTGCCCGACTGGAATGTCTGCCACAACCAGCCGGCGGCAAGCACGGCGATCAGGATCGTCAGCAGCGGGCTGAACTCGAGCCAGTCGCCCGGACGCGCCGGCTTCCTGGCCTCGATGCGATCATCGCCAAGCGCAACGCCGAGGTCTTCCGCCGTCTTCGCCTGTTCGGGCGCAGGCGTCGTGAAATAGCAAATCGCAGCGGAGACCACGGTCACCATCACGACGGTGACCATGTTCTGCCAGGTCAGGATGGTTTCCGAGAAACCGATCACGCCGGTGATCGGCAGGAGCGATGCCGGAATGCTGCCGGCATTCGCCTGCAGCTGCGCAGCTGATGACGTGATGCCGAGCGTGAAGCCGCAGCCGAGCCCGAGATAGCCGGCGGCGCCGGCCGCCCGGTAGTCGAGCCTGATGTCGGTGCGCCGTGCGATCTCCCGCACCAGAAGACCCGAGAAGATCAGGCTCAGGCCCCAGTTCAGCAGCGACAGAAAGATGCTGAGCACGCCGACAAAGACCACGGCGCCGCGCCCGGTCTTCGGCACGCTGGCGAGCCGCGCCAGCACGGCCGCCACCGGCGGCGACATCGCCACGACATAGCCGCCGATCGCGACCAGCGCCATCTGCATCGTGAACGGAATCAGGTTCCAGAACCCGTCACCAAACGCGCGGCTTACGGCGAGCGGCGAACCGCCATGCAGGATCGCGCCGATTGCGACCGCAATCACCGCGATCAGGACGAAGACGTAGGCATCCGGAAACCAGCGCTCCGCAAACGCCACCAGGGCTTGCGAAAATCGCGCGATGATGTTGTCCGCGACAGGTTTTCGCAAACTCACGGCTTGATCGTGCGTTGCATTCGTCATCAATCTGATCCCCTTCCGGTAAATGCGGTTACAGCCTTCAATCGTGTTTGGTCATCAAAGCGCGAGCGTGAGATCGGTCAGCGGCACGGCCTGGCAGGCGAGGCACTGTCCCTCGCTGCCATCGACAGGGCCGAGATGGGTAAACTCCCCATCGACGACCTGAACCGCACAGCTTTCGCATTGCCCGACACGGCAGCCGCTCGGCAGCGCGATACCCGCCGCACTCGCCGCATCAAGCAGCGTCCCCTGCTCCGGCCCCCAGGAAAAACTCTGCTTGCTGCCCGCAAGCCGTATGGTGCGCGGCGCAAGATTGCTCGGCACCGACGGCGGCGACACGAAGCTTTCGGCAAAAATGTCGAAGCGCGGCACGCCGAGCGCCGTCACGGCCTCGATCTGTGCCGCAACGAATTCCGGCGAGCCGCAGATGTAGACCAGCGGCCGGCGCGCCAACAGCGGCTTGACCTGTCCGAGATCAACCCTCCCCTTGCGCAACGAATGCGGGTCGATCGGGTCCTGCGCGAACGGCGCGGAATAGAACGTCACACGCTTCAGCCCTGGAATACCGGCTTCCAACTGTGCAAGTCGCTCGGCAAACGGATGCTCCCGGCTGCTACGGCAGCCGTGGAGCAGCAGGATTTCGCCAACGCGATCCTGTGGTGCAATGCTTTGCAGCGTTTCGAGATGGCTCATGAACGGCGTGATACCGATGCCGGCGGCGAGGAAGATCGGCGGCCGCGGCCCCTTCAACGGCGGCGTGAAGATGCCGCCCGGCGGCTCCAGCACAACCTCGTCTCCGACGGCAAGACGGTGCAGACGATCCGGCATGAAGAACGGCCCATCGCCACTCGGCGCCTCGTTGAAGAAGCGCCCCTTCACCGCGATCGAGAGCACATCCGGCAGATCACCCGATCCGGTCAACGAGTAGGCCCGCGCCTCCGTTGCGCCGGGCAGCGAGACCATCACGTGCTGGCCCGGCAGGAAGTCGGGCAGCGGACCACCGTCAAGTGGCAGCAGGTTGATCGCGATGACATTATCTGCCTCGGCGCGACGCGCGCCGACCTTGAACCGCCGCTGACCGCTCCACAGGCCACGACTGGCAATTCCGTCGCGCCTGATATCGCAGACGATCGCGCGCAGCGGGACGGACCCGCTGACCGGATCGCGCGCATCGTCATGCAGCACGGCGTTGATGTTGCGGGTGTGGATGCCTGCCGTCGCGGAACGCTCGCGGCCGAGCGGCGGACAGTCTTCCCACCAGCCGAATTCGGCGACGACGACCCGATCGTCGAGCGCCGCATTGAGGCGCACCTTCAGGGGCACGGCACCGCCATGCGTCTCCACCACGGCCCAGTCGCCTTCGGCAAGGCCGCGCCGCTCGGCGAGCTGCGGACTGATCTCGACGGCCGGATCGGGCGACTTGCGCCGCAGCGAGGCGACGTGCCGATAAGAGGAGTGAACGAACCAGCCGCTCTTGGCAGTGGAAAGCACGAGCGGAAAGCGTGCGTCCGGCGCTGCCGTGAGCGGGCTGCCGACCGGCTCGACGTGGTCGGGCAAGGGATCATAGCCGTGTCCCAGCATCAGCTCGGAATAAAGCTCGACGCGGCGCGTCGGCGTCGCGAATCCGGCAACCGTTCGGTCCTCGCGCGCCACGGCGTATTTTTCGTCGCGGAAGATCTGCGGGAAGCGGCGGCCTTCGGGGTGCGCGCGCAGATCCTCGACACCGATGCCGAGCGGCGCGAGCTGATAGTTCCAGCCGGCCGTGATGTCGCCGCCGAAGAACAAATCGCCCATCCCGAGCCTGAGCGCGAGCGCGGCGGCGATCTCGTAATCGGCCTTCACTGCGCCGACCGGCTCGACCATGCGCGGGCGAAACTGCACGGTCTCGACGGCTTCCTGCGTGATCTCGAATCCAATCTTGAGCGCATCGCGCTCCCACGGCGTGCTGGCGGGCAGCACGAAATCGGCGCTCTCCGCAGTCGGGTTCATGAACATGTCGATATGGACCTGGAATTCCAGCGCGTTCAGCGCGGCGCGGTTGCGCTCGGAATGGCCCTGCGAGACGACGAAGTTGGTGCCGAAGGCGACCAGCGCGCGCACCCGGTAGGGCTCGCCGTCGAGCACCGCCCTGCTGAAATCGCGCGCCGTGATCCAGCCCTTGGCCGGCGGGCCGAGCGGCAGTTCGGCAATGCCCAGCGCCTTTGCCTGCTGCTCCGGCGACAGGATATTGTAATCGTTGAGGGCACGGGTCGGCGGCGGCACCGGCCAGCGATTGCCGCCGGGCCGATCGCAAGCGCCGGTCAGCGCATACAACGTCGCAATCGTGCGCTCGATCGCGGTCGCGTTGGTGTGCTGGCCGACGCCGGTCCAGGAATGATAGGCGAGCCGCGGCCGGCGAGCGAGCAGCGTGTTGAACGCGTCGACGTCCTCGACGCGCAGCCAGGTCAACTCCGCGACGCGCGCCGGCGTGTAAGGCGCGGCCCGCTCGACGAGCAGCTCGAACGCAGTTGCCGCCGCTATCATCCCGCCGTCGCGTGTGCGGACCTGCAGCGCGCCACGCAGCTGGCCACAGCTCTCCGGCGCGTAGCGGGTGTCGCAAGGCACGGGCGCCCCCGACGCATCGAGACGAGCGAAAGCCTCCGGCGCGCCATCCGGCCACAATGCGTCGGCGCGCAGGAAGCGTCCCGTCGCACGATCGACCAGCAGCGATCCATTGGTCCATGCGTCGACGAAATCCGCATCGAAGCTGCCGGTCGCGATGAGGTGACGGATCGCCCCCATCGCGAGCGCGCCATCGGCGCCCGGGCGAATGCGCAGCCACAGATCGGCCTGCTGCCCCGAGCCGTTCGGCTTGGGATCGATCACCACGACCTTGGCGCCGCGCCGCCGCGCATCGGCGATCCGCGTTGCCTGGGCAAGCCAGGTCCGCGCCGGATTGTGACCCCACAGGATAATCGCATCGGCATTGTCGTAATCGGGAAAGCCGATGCCGCGGCCGAAGGTCAGCGCGTGCGCATAGTCCTTGTGCCAGCCGCAGATCTCGACCGCATAGATCAGGTTCGGGCTGCCGAAGCCGCGGATGAAGCGCTCGACCCACTCAAAACTGTCGACCATCGGCGTGCCGCTCGGCGTGGTGACGCCGAACGCCACCGCCTCGGCGCCGCTCTCCGCGCGGATCGTACCGAGCCGGGCGGCGATCTCGGTCAAGGCCTCGTCCCACGACACCTCGACCCAGCCCGGATCGGCGGCGCCGCGCGGCTGGGTCCGCTTCAGCGGGACGGTCAGACGGCGCGGGCTGGCGACGATTTCGGGCGCCGCCCTGCCCTTGGCGCAAAGCGCGCCGCCGGTCGGGTGGTTATTCAATACCTCTATGCTGACAAGGCGCCCATCCTCGACCACGGTGACGGCACCGCAGCGCGAGCGACAAAGCGTGCAATAGCCGGGCAGCCGCTGTTTCACCGCCGTCTCACCTATCCCAGTCAGTCCATGTGACGCATTTTTGTAATGCGTTACACATTTACGTCATACGCTACCGGCTGCGTCAAGGCTAAGTAATAATCAGCGACGAATCGGAGTTCCCAGCGAGAGGCGGCCACGACCACCGATGGACCAGAATTTGCGAGAACAGGTGCTGCAGCGGGTGCGGGCCGAGATCATTTCCGGGCAGAGCCTTCCGGGCACGATGTATTCGGTGCCGAGTCTCGCGGCGAGCCTCGGCGTCTCCTCGACGCCGGTACGCGAAGCGCTGCTCGAGCTCAGCCGCGGCGGCCTGGTCGAGCCGATGCGCAACCGCGGCTTCAAGGTGGTTGAGCCGACGCTGACCGAGTTGCGCAACCTGTTCGACATGCGCGAGGTGCTCGAGCTGCACGCCGCCGTGCTGGTCGCCGCCAATCCGCCAAAGGATCTGGCGGTCGTGCGCGGCTGGGCCGACCAGATCGCCAGGGCCGTCGAGACCGACGACGTCCAGCTCTATCTGGAAGCGGACCGCAACTATCATCGCGAGTTCATCGCGGCCGCCGGCAACGACCTGCTGACCGACACGGTGATGGGCCTGCGCGATAAGATGCGGCTCTACGGCATCAGCTCCCGCGCCGGCCACGAGCGGCAGCAAGCGTCAGTGCCCGAGCACTACCGGTTGATCGAGCTGGCACTCGCCGGCGAGACCGAGGCGCTGACCACCCTGCTCCGCACTCACATCCGCTCCTGGGAGCCGATCTTCGTCGATGCATTGCTGCGCTCGAAGGAGCATGCGCGCGAACCACTGCGGCAGGCCCGCGGCTGACGCGGGCGGAGGCAGCTAGGCGGTGGTGGTGACCGGCTAGTCCAGAATGCTCTTGTAGTGCTCCGAGAAGACATCGCGGCCGATGATCAGCCGCATCACTTCGGAGCTTCCAGCGAGGATTCGATTGACGCGTGCATCGGTGAACATGCGGCTGATCGGATATTCGTCCATGTATCCCGCGCCGCCGTGCAGCTGGACGCCAAGGTCGAGCATCTTCCACTCGACTTCCGACGACATCATCTTGGCCTTGGCGCCCATGTTGCTGGTCAGGCGTCCGGCATTGTGCTCGGCCACGCAGTGATCGACATAGACCTGCACGAGATCGATTTCGGCATCCATCTCCGCCATGCGGAACTGGGTGTTTTGCTGTTCGGCGAGCGGCCGGCCGAACAATTTGCGGTCCATGACGTAAGCGCGCGTGATGTCGAACGCCTTGCGGCCATTGGCGATCGATCCGACTGCGGAGATCAGCCGCTCCTCGGCAAGGCCTTCCATCAGATAGTAGAAGCCCCTGCCGGGTTCTCCCAGCACGTTGGCCTTGGGCACCTTCACATTGTTGAAGAACAGTTCGGCAGTGTCCTGCGCCGGCATGCCCATCTTCTTGAGATTGCGGCCGCGCTCAAAACCTTCCATGCCGCGCTCGACGATCAGAAGCACCATGGCATGCTTCTTCTCGGCGCCCGCGAGCTTGGCCGCGACGATCACCACGTCGGAATTGATGCCGTTGGAAATATAGGTCTTCGAGCCATTGAGCAGGAAATGATCGCCCTTGTCTTCCGCCGTCGTCCGCATGCCGGCGAGGTCCGAGCCCGCGCCCGGCTCGGTCATCGCGATGGCCAGGATCGTCTCGCCGCTGACGCATTTCGGCAGGAATCGGTCGCGCTGCTCCTCGGTGCCGAAGCGCTTGAAATAAGGACCGACCAAGCGGCTGTGCAGCGTGTTGTACCAGCCCTTGCAGCCGGATCGCGCAGTCTCCTCAATGATGATCTGCTCGTAGCGGAAGTCCTCGTCGCCCATTCCGCCATATTTTTCCTCGGGCCAGATCATCAGGAAGCCGAGGTCGCCGGCCTTCTTGAACGCGCTGCGGTCGACGATGCCGGCCTCCCGCCATTCCTCCATATGGGGCGCAATCTCGCTGGCGAGAAATTTGCGGTAGGAGCCGCGGAAGATGACCTGGTCTTCGGTAAAGCTACGCATCAATCACCTAATAGCGCTGTCATGGAAACCGCCGGCATACGCTGAGGCACCGGTACAAAAAATTGGAGCGCCGGTTCTGCTGCAATCAAAACCGACGCTCCGTCACCGAAACAGGCGATGCCCTACTTGCCCTTCCAGTTCGGCGGGCGTTTTTCCGCAAAGGCAGCCGCGCCCTCGCGGGCATCCTCGGATACGAAGACAGGACCGACGATCTCCTGCTGCCTTTTCCACATCTCATCTTCCGGCCAGAGCCGGGATTCGACGATCACCTGCTTGGATGCCTTTACGGCGAGCGGGCCGTTGGCACCAATCGCTGCCGCGAGCTCGAGCGCCGCGTCGAGCGCCGGTCCATCGGTCAAACGGTTGATGATGCCGAGCTGGTAGGCACGCTCCGCGCCGAAGAACTCGCCCGTCAATGCGAACTCCATCGCCACACGGAACGGCATCTGGCGCGGCATGCGGATCAGACCGCCGGCCGCGGCGGCCAGCCCGCGCTTCACCTCGGGGATCCCGAACTTGGCGTTGCGGTTGGCGACGATCATGTCGCACGACAGCGCGATCTCCATCCCGCCGGCGAGCGCGTAGCCGTCGACAGCCGCGATCAGCGGCTTCTTCGGCGGCGCCTCGGTCAGGCCGGCGAAGCCGCGGCCGGGGATCGACGGCCGCTCGCCTTTCAAGAACCCCTTGAGGTCCATGCCCGAGCAGAATGTGCCGCCGGCGCCGGTGATGATGCCGACGCTCAGGGAGTCGTCGGCGTCGAGCCGGTCGATCGCCGCGGCCACGCCCTTGGAGAGGGCGAGGTTGGCCGCATTCTTCGCTTCCGGCCGGTTCAGGGTGATGATCAGGATCGGTCCGCGGACTTCAGTGAGGACCGGAGTTTCTTCGGACATCGCTTTCGTCTCCTGATCGCTTAACGCGGAGCCATGCGGATGGCGCCGTCGAGACGGACGTCTTCACCGTTGAAGTAGCCGTTGGTGATCATGGTCAGCGCCAGCTGCGCATATTCCTCCGGCATGCCGAGACGCTTCGGGAACGGCACCGACGCGCTGAGCGCGGCCTTGACGTTCTCCGGGGCGCCCTGCAGCAGCGGGGTGTTGAAGATGCCCGGCAGGATGGTGTTGACGCGGATGCCTTCGGCCATCAGGTCGCGCGCGATCGGCAGGGTCATGCCGACCACGCCGGCCTTCGAGGCCGAATAAGCCGCCTGCCCCATCTGGCCATCCTCGGCCGCGACCGAGGCCGTGTTGACGACCGCGCCACGCTCGCCGTGCTCCAGCGGGGACAGCGACAGCATGCCCTGCGCCGACTTGGCGATGCAGCGGAAGGTGCCGACGAGGTTGATCTGGATGATGCGGTTGAAGGCGTCGATCGGGAAGTGGGTGGGCTCGCCGGTCTTCTTGTCGCGGCCCGCGGTCTTCACCGCGTTGCCGGTGCCGGCGCAGTTCACCAAGATGCGCTCCTGGCCATGCGCAGCGCGGGCCTTGGCGAAGCCCGCATCGACCTGCTCGTCCGAGGTGACGTCGACCTTGCAGAACACGCCGCCGATTTCCTTGGCGATGGCCTCACCTTTCTCTTCGTTGAAGTCGAAGATCGCGACTTTCACGCCTTGCGCAGCGAGCGCGCGCGAGGTGGCAGCACCAAGGCCGGAAGCGCCGCCGGTGACGACGGCGGCGACCGATGAATCGAGTTTCATGGCAATATCCTTTCGCGATCAGATGCGTTCGATGATGATGGCCGGCGCCATGCCGCCGGCGGCACACATGGTGACTAGGCCATAACGTCCGCCGCTCCGCTCGAGTTCGTCGAGCGCCGTGCCGATCAGGATCGATCCGGTCGCGCCGATCGGGTGGCCGAGCGCGATCGAGCCGCCATTGATGTTGACCTTCTCGCGGTCCAGCTCGAGGTCGCGGATGAATTTCTCGGCGACGACCGCGAAGGCCTCGTTGATCTCCCAGACGTCGATGTCGTTCTTGGTCAGGCCGGCCTTGGCGAGAACCTTCTTGGCCGCCGGAACCGGCGCGTTGAGCATCAAGGTCGGGTCGTCACCCTGGTTGGCATAGGCCACGATGCGGCCGCGCGGCTTGAGGCCGTGCTTCTCGGCATATGCCTTCGACGTGATCAGCACCGCGGCGGCGCCGTCCACCACGCCCGAGCTGTTGCCGGCATGATGCACGCCCTTCCACTCGAGGTCCGGATAGCGGCGCTGGATCTGCTTCTTGAACGTCGTGCCGTTGCCGAGATCGAAATCGGCAAGCTGCTCGAAGCTCGGCTTCAGCGAAGCAAGGCCTTCAGCCGTGGTCTCGGGACGCGGGAATTCTTCACGATTGAGGGCAACGCTGCCGTCGTCGTTGAGGACGGGGATCACCGACTTGGCGAAGCGGCCTTCATCGATGGCCCGCTTGGCGCGCTGCTGGCTCGTCAGCGCCAGGGCATCGCAGGCCTCGCGGCTGATCCCCTCGCGCGTCGCGATGGCGTCGCCGCACACGCCCTGGTGCGACTGCGGGTGAATCTCGTCGAGGGCCGGATTGCCCGAACCCATCATCCGCGCCGGCTGCCCGGCCTTGGAGCGCTCGGCTGCGAGGGTCTGTTGATAGCTCATCATCTCGGTGCCGCCGGCGATGACGCAATCTTCCATCCCCGACATTACGGACGCTGCCGCGAGGTTCACCGACGTGATGCCGCCGCCGCAGAAACGATCCAGCGTCGTGCCGCTGGCGTTGATGTCGTAGCCCGCCGCGAGCGCCGACATGCGTCCGAGATCGCCGCCCTGCTTGCCTTCCTGAGTCGATGTCGACCAGATGATGTCATCGACGGTCGACGTGTCGAGCTTGTTGCGCTCCTTGAGCGCGCCGAGCACCGTCGCGGCCAGATGCTGCGGATGCAGGTGCGACAGCGCCCCCTTGCCCGGCTTGCCGATGCCCCGCGGCGTGCGAACAGCGTCAATGATGTATGCTTCAGACATGCGTTTCCCTTTGCTTCGAATGTTTCGTTAGTTGCGCTCGTGCCGATGATCCCAACCGTTTCCGCGAGGCGTCAACGCTGTGGCGTCACCGCAAGCGGCTCGGCAATTGAGTTGCGCTGATCTTCGAAGTACCCGAAGCGCGGCACCTGCCGGAGTTGCGGCTCGTCGGCACAGACAGGCTTGTCGCAACCCTGCGCAAACAACGGCGCGCCGGCCGCGGCGGCGTGGGGACCGAGAGCATATTTCTGCTCTTGCGGCAGATAGATCAGCTGGCCGATCTGGGTAAGCGTCAAGGTGAGACGGGACACCGTCGATCGGGGAAGACCGCAGCGATCGGCGATTTCGCGATTTCCCAGGCGTATGCTTCGACCTTCGAAGCAACGCACGATGTCGAATGCGCGCGACACCACCTGGATCACGCGCCGGTTGTCCGTGCCGGCGGTCTCTTGTGCCATCAGTACCTCAGATCGACGTCCCATCGTTTACGCCTCACTCCTCATTTTCCATACGGGTGAACGAAGCCCACTCTGCTTCGAGCGGCCGACGCCGATCCGCGACATCGCGGCCGGGCGCGCAACGCTCGCGCGCGCGAACTCATGTGCGGGATTTGGCGGCAGGGGTCCGCGGCGCGCACCGCGTGGGCGATTGCAGGGGTGCTGCACAGCTTGTTCCGGGATCGACGGTCTGACGCGACGGCCGGTCGCTCCGGCGTTCGGTCCGTCCGCGGTGATCACACC